>JBGPAT010000006.1:0-22667 GCA_041480885.1 Anaerolineae bacterium | reverse complement strand
CCGCCGATTCCCCGTCTCTGATGAATGGCTTGGAGCGCGCAATCAGGCCCTGCCATTCACGCTGACGGCGGCTCAGCAGCGCGCCCTGGCTGATATCCGCCTCGACCTCAATTCAGGACAGCCCATGAACCGGCTCCTGCAGGGTGATGTTGGCTCGGGCAAGACCGTCATCGCGGCGCTTGCAGCCGCGATGATTACGAGCAGCAACGCCCAGGTCGCGGTCATGGCGCCGACGGGCATTCTGGCCGAGCAACACTATCGGACTTTCACTGACCTGCTGACCGGCGGCGCCGGAATCCTTCGGCCGGACGAGGTGCGGCTGCTGATCGGCGATACGCCGGAATCGGAAAAAGTGGCGATCCGGAATGGACTCGCTGATGGCAGCCTGCGGGTGATCATCGGGACACACGCCGTCATCGAGGACACCGTTCAATTCAAGGACCTGCAGATGGTCGTGATCGATGAGCAGCATCGCTTTGGCGTTGAGCAGCGCGCCGAGCTGCGCTCCAAGGGAACCAATCCACATCTGCTGGTGATGACCGCCACGCCCATCCCGCGTTCCCTGGCACTGAC
The DNA here is from genome assembly GCA_041480885.1 of Anaerolineae bacterium. Taxonomy (GTDB): domain Bacteria; phylum Chloroflexota; class Anaerolineae; order Anaerolineales; family Villigracilaceae; genus Fen-1038. Next base: position 22,094 of record JBGPAT010000006.1, on the reverse strand, counting down.
GCTTTACGGCGATCTGGACCTATCGGTCATGGATGAAATGCCGGCTGGACGCCAGGCGGTCAATACACATGTTCTGCGCCCGCAGGAGCGCGAGCGCGCCTATACGCTCATACGCGGCCAGATCCAGGAAGGCAGGCAGGCCTTCATTATCTATCCGCTCATTGAAGAGAGTGAAAAAATGGAGGAACTGCGGGCGGCGGTCGACGACTACGATGTGCTTTCAAAGGAGATCTTCCCGGATCTGAAGCTCGGTCTCTTGCACGGGCGCATGAAGCCCGACGAGAAGGACGAGACCATGCTGAAGTTCCGCGCCGCGCAGTACGATATCCTGGTTTCGACCACAGTGGTCGAGGTCGGCGTGGACGTTCCCAACGCAAGCGTCATGCTCGTCGAAGGCGCCGACCACTTTGGGCTGGCTCAGCTCCATCAGCTGCGCGGTCGCGTCGGACGCAGTTCGGCCCAATCCTATTGCCTGCTCATCCCAACCCGTGAGGACGCCACCGAAAATGAGCGCCTGCAGGCCATGACGGAAACCAACGACGGTTTCGTTCTGGCCGAACGCGATCTAAAGCAGCGCGGCCCGGGGGAGTTCCTGGGCACGCGCCAATCCGGTTATGCCTCCGGTCTGCGCATGGCCAGCCTCACGGATGTGCCCCTGATCGAGAAGGCGCGTGCGCAGGCGCAGAAGCTGTTCGACGCCGACCCTGACCTGCACAAGCCCGAAGATGCCCTGCTGGCGGAATCGCTGCAGAGATTCTGGGGCCAGGGCCAAGGGGATGTATCGTAGGGGCGCGATATAGCGTGCCCCCACTTTGGAAGCGGAGTCCATATGGTCCGAGCAATGTTTCCCGGCACCTTTGATCCCATCCACTACGGTCACATCGACATCGCGACGCGTGCTGCCCGCCTTTTTGACGAGGTGGTGATGGCCGTCTATGATCGTCCGCTCAAGACGCTGATGTTCGAACCCGATGAGCGCATGGCGCTGGTGATCCAAGCAGTCCAGGGCAACCCGAAGATCAAGGTGATGGGCTACAGCGGCCTGACGATCGATTTTGCCCGCAAGATGAGCGCGCAGGTCATCGTCCGCGGCCTGCGCGTCTTCTCGGACTTTGAATTCGAATTCCGCATGGCCCTCGCCAACCAACGCCTCGCCCCCGACGTTGAAACCGTAGCCCTGATCACGGCTGAGGAGCATACCTTTCTCTCGTCCAGCACGGTGCGCGAGATTGCGACGTTGGGGGGGGATGTCTCCAGCATGATTCCGCCGTTCGTGGAGAAAGCGCTCAGGTCAAAAGTGACCAGTCTGGGGGACCAACATTCCCCTCCCAATGCCCTCCGGGATTGATATATAATAGCCCCAGACCGCCGCGATCCAAGCGGAGCACCTCATGGATATTCTGCAGCTGATCGATCGCCTCGAGGAACTGTTTAACGACGCGAGGGCGGTGCCGTTTACCCACAACGTGGTCGTGGACGAAGACCGCATGCTGGAAATCATCGACCAGATGCGAATCGTCATTCCCGATGAGGTGAAGAAAGCCCAGCAAGTCCTGGGTCAGCGCGAACGTTACCTGGCACAGGCGCAGGAAGAGGCTGACCGCACCATCTTGCTGGCGCGCGAGAAGGCCGAGCAGCTCGCCGCCAAGGACAACGTGGTCATTGAGGCTCAACGCCGCGCCGAACAGATCATCGCACAGGCGCGGGCGGACGCCGAGGCCACCCGCCGCGATGCAGACGATTACGTCGTGGATACGCTGGTCCAGTTGCAGGACAATCTTGAAAAGCTGCTGAACCAGATCCGCAACGGTGTTTTGACGGTGCAACAGGACCGGCTGCGAAAAGGCGTCCCGGCGGGCTCGACGGCCCAGCCGGAAAAAATTGGCAAATAAAGGCATCCCCGCGTCGGTGCACCGGAATCAAAGCGGCCAATACCATCTGAAATTGAAATCGCAATCCCAGTACACGTCACGCCCCTTTCAAAAGGGGCGTGTTTTCTACCCTGGATTCACTTCACGGAATCCCATATTCGCGCTGGCTTGACAGCGGTTTCAAGCTACTTGTATGCGACCACACCAAAGGCCTGTGGCTTGGATAGGATGCGTTCAAAGCCTGCAGCTCTTAGCCGATTTACGACGCCCTTGGTGGTGCGTGCCCCGGTTTCGCTTTCCGGATCTCCAACGTAATGAAACATACGTCCATTGTGCTTCAACACGCGGAAGGCCCGCGTGTAGAACTCCTGGGAATATAGTTCGCCCGCCAGCTTGAACGTTGGCGGGTCGTGAATGATACAGGAAAACGACTCCGCCTGAAAATGCTCGATTTCTTCGAAACTGTCACCAATAGTTTGTCCTATTTTGGGATTGCTGAATAGCGACCGAGACCAGGGATTGAATCGGGCGATTTCCTGGGCTTGCGGGTCGAGTTCAATCGTGATCACTCCTAAGGCGGTTTTGGCGGCTTCAATGGCCGTGTAACCAAGTCCCGTTGCTGTGTCGAGGACGTGTCCTGTGATCGGCGCGATGGCTTTTATCTTGTATAGGGTATCGCGGTATGGATTTGTACCTTTGACGCGGTGCATGGGGATTCCAGAAATCAGCATCGTCGGTGCAGATTCAGTTGGCATCAAGCTGTAGTATCGCCCTGTCGCCTCGGAGAACCCCTTGATGGGCTTAGCTACGTTGTTCTCGAGGTAGAAACATGTGGTTTTGTTGGAAGCGATCTCTGCGACTTGATCCCAATCAAGGCTTTCACCCCCCGCAAATTGAATGCCATCTTTGAGAACACGAACCTCCATCAAAGTCATGCCCAAATCTGAGGATGTAACCACAGACGGCTTCTGATCGCGTCTGGCTTTCAGCATCTCTGCCGATTGAATGTGAGACAACACAATTGGAGGCATTTACGGCTTTCGCATATGGACTGGACTTGGCGGTCGACAACTCGCGGCGAGCAAGGCAGACCCCGGAAGTCCACTGTACCGCGCTGGCAGCAATCGTGGCTTGCCTGACATGTATGCACGCGCACTGCACACTGGCGGGCCGATCTCTGTCCGGGCCGTTCCAAGTGGGCGGCCGCTCCGAGCTAGTCATGAAGGTTGCGTTGAGGGCGCCGACGGCCCGATGGACTTGGAGAACCGCTTGGTGTGCATGGACCGCTCAGCGCCATCGGCTTGAAGCGCTGACATGAGCCGTCAACGTATGGCAGCACGCCCGCGGCTTGAACGAATCGGTCATTCCGCATCAAGTGATCAATGCCATGGAGAGGCGGATAAGGGAGGTCTTGATAAACCAGCGAGTGAGCGTTGCATGGGGTGGTGCGGAGCGTTGTGGGACGGGGACGGGGTTGTCCCCGTCCCCGTGGTCCCTCATGCTTTGACCGGTTTTTGTAGCAGCATGATGTAGGTCAGCAAGGCGGCGATGACCATCGGTACTACGCCGGCGATGCCGAAGGTCAGGTCCGGCACGATCCGGATCCATTCGACGAACTTGATCAGACTGCCGCCGAGAAAGGCCGCGCTGCGTGCGTGCCAGTAGCCATTATTGACCGCGTCCACCAATTGTAATACGCCGCCCGGGAAGAGCGTGATCAGCACCATCAGCAGCAAACCCACATTCAAGCCCCAGAAACCGACGCGCACATACTTCTCGATGCCGGCCCACTGTTTGTCGTTCAGGACCTGGCGCAGAGCGAAGGTCAACAGGGCCAACCCCAGCATTCCAAATACGCCCATGAGCGCCGCGTGCCCGTGATTCGGCGTCAGCATGGTGCCAACTTCGTAGTAGCTGACGATCGGCATATTGATCAGGAAGCCGAACACGCCGGCGCCCACGAAGTTCCAGAAGCCGACCGCGATCAGAAAGTAGAAGGCCCATTTGTGCGGCATGGCCACCCGTTTGCCGCATACTGCGCACGTGCCGCGTGTCAGCTTGATGAAGTCCCAGGCATCCAGCGTCAGCAGGGTCAACGGGATTACTTCGAGCGCCGAGAACATCGCGCCCAGCGCCAGCGTGATATTCGACTGTCCGGTCCAGTACCAGTGATGTCCGGTGCCGATGATGCCGCTGCCCAGAAACAGGATCGCATCCAGGTAGATCACGCGCAACGCCGTCTTGTGTGAGACGATGCCGAGCAGGAAGTACATAATGGCCACCATCACGGTCGCGAATAGTTCAAAGAATCCTTCGACCCATAAATGGATGATCCAGAAGCGCCAGGTATCCGCGATGGTGTAGTTCATGGAGCTGGTGATGAACATAGCCGGCAGGTAGAAGAGCGGGATGCCGAGGGCCGCGACCATGAACAGCGAGATGAGTTCTTTTCGCTCTGGATTCTGGCGAGCGGATGCCACGGCTCGGACCAGCAGGAAGAGCCAGAACACGAGTCCGATGGCCAGCAGGATTTGCCAGATGCGGCCGAGCTCAAGGAACTCCCAGCCCTGATCGCCGAGCCAGAACCATAAGTTGCCCAGCCTGTTGTTAATGCCGAGCATCTCGCCCAGCAGGCTGCCCACCACCACAACGAGCAGGGCGCCGAACAGAACGTTTACACCCGCACTCTGCCCGTTGGGTTCTTTCTGGCTGATGGCCGGTGCCAGGAACAAAGCACCGGCGACAAATGCGGTCGCGATCCAGAACAGAGCCAACTGGAGATGCCACGTTCGGGCGAGATTGCTGGGGAAGATGCGCGTGAGATCCAGACCGTAGAATGAGGCGGGGTCAGCCCGATAGTGCGCGACCAGAGCTCCAAGCGCTCCCTGTGCCAGCAGCAACACGGCTACGATCACAAAATACTTGATTACGCCTCGCTGGCTGGGGGTGGTGATTCCCGTCTGGGCCGGTTTTGGGTGCATGTGGCCCTCACCGCCGGCTTTCCATCCCAGGAAATCCCAGCGGCCAAAGGCGAACAGTACCAATGCGATCCCGCCCAGCAGGCCGACGATGCTGAGCGCGCTCCACACCAGCGCGTCGGTCGTGGCCACATTGCCGACCAGGGGGTCATATGGGAAGTTGTTGGTGTACGAGTATGGCTTGCCTGGCCGGTCGGCCACCGACGCCCAGGCGGTCCACGCAAAGAAAGCCGTCAGCTGCCTGAGCTCCTGCGGATCGCTGATGAGGGCTGGCTGCAGTCCGGCGTTCTTGGTGGGCCCTGAGAAGTAGTCCGTCCATTTGGCGATTTGATTCTGGAATGAAGCCGCTTCCACATCGGTGAATACGAGTGTCTGGTCCGGTGAGGTATACCGGTTCTGCTTGAGGAGACTCGCGACTTGCGCCTGCACGCCTGCCTTTTCCGGGGGTGTCAGCGCATCTGGCGTTTTATTGTAGAGCTGGCCGGAGGCCGCCGCGGAAGCCTCGAGACCGAGCGTGTGCAGATATTCCGCCGAAAAGTCGGGACCGAGATAGGCTCCGTGGCCCCAAATGGTCCCATTTTCCATGAGCCCGTATTTCAGGAAGACTTCCTGCCCGCTGCTGATGTCAGCGCCCGTGAAGATCGTGGTTCCGTCCGCGCTGACCACCTTCTCTGGTATGGGCGGCGCAACCTGGTACGCACTTACGGTCATGCCGATCAGGACGGAAAAACCAATGATCATGGCGATGAGCACGCCCACGCGCCACCAGGGCGAAAGAGGTTCGGTAGCGGACGATGCAACCGGTGCAGTTTTCTTATCTGCCATTTTGTCCTCGCAAGGTTGTTGTCCCGGGGCGGGCCAGGCTTTGGGATTTTGCCATCTCGCCGTGTGCGGGAATTCGATCCGGGTACGTACGACCGTCAGGCTTCCTGCGGAATCATTATGCGCGAAACGAAGGAACTTCTGCTAGTGACAAATATCTCTTCTTGCGACCGCGGGGGAAGCCGCTTACTTATTCAATCCGAAAAGTCCGGTTCAATCCAGCCGATGCGCTCTGCGGTCGCCAGACGCTGGGACGGCCTGACCGTTTTGCCCTGCACTTGCGTCTAGCGATCGCATTCTTCGGTGCCATTCGGACGGAGACAAGGGTCCGCAGCTCACGCCGGGGAGCGGTCTTTCCGATATGCGCAGAAAAAAAAGGACCGGAAGTGCGTACCTCCGGTCCTTGGTGCCAGTCCGCCTATCGCTGCTCCATCAGCCCCCAAACTCGTACGTCGGCATGCCGGTCACATTGGTTTCCATGCGAAAAATGCCGCCGGCCTGAGGATATTTCTTGAACGCAGCCGCGTCCATGCCAACCCGGGCGGTAGTCACGAAAAGCTCGCTCATATGCGCTCCGCCGAAGACGCAGGACGTAACGTTCAGTGCCGGGATTCCAAACTGCTCGAGCAGTGTCCCATCGGGCTTCCACTGCGTCACGCGCGCGCCGCCCCACATGGCAATCCACAGATTGCCGTCCATGTCGGCCGTCATGCCGTCCGGCCAACCGAAGGTGTCTACGAAGTGGATGATGGCGCGCGGGTTGGCGATCTGACCGGTCTCAATGTCATAGTCGAAGGCCTTGACCTCGCGCGTGGGGGTGTCAATGAAATACATGGTCTTTGCATCCAGTGACCAGGCCAGGCCGTTCGAGATGCGTACATCCTTGAGCAGCTTCTTCAAGCGGCCCTCCGAAGAAAGGGAATACAGCGATCCGCTGGCCTCCTGTTCGTTGTGGTCCATGGTTCCAGCTACAAGGCGGCCGCGTGGATCGCATTTTCCGTCATTGAAGCGATTATTGGAGGGTTCACCTTTTGGAGAAGCGAGCGTGATCAGTCTATGGGTCTCCGGATCGAAGCTCCAGAAACCGAGGCGCTGCGCGATGACCAGGCCTCCATCCTTGCGCGGAGCCAGGCAGCCGACATAATCATCCAATTGAACGAGCAGTTTGGATCCGGCATAGACGCGCTTTTCGAGCACATCGATCCAATACAGCGTCTGGGTCTTGGCGTCCCAGGCCGGGCCTTCGCCAAGTGTGGCCTTGGCATTGTAAAAAAGCTCGGGCAGCATCATCCTGATTCTACTTGCAGCCTTTCAAGGCCTTCAAGCCTTCAAAGTCTGCTGACCTGTGTCAATGTTACCACCTCTTCCGGCACGCCCTGCGCTTGTACATTTGCTTGTTCCCGCGTATACTGAATCCGTTGGATACTTTAATCGCGTTCCAGAACATCACGTTGATCGATGGCACCGGCAGCGAGCCTGTGCCCGACGCCACTCTGGCCGTGCGCGGCGACAGAATCGTTTACGCGGGGAAAGCCCGGAAATGGCAGCCTTCACTAAAGGAAGACATCCTCAACCTTGATTTTGCGGGGAAATACTTGATGCCCGGCTTGATCGACTGCCACGTGCATCTTTCAGGGAGTGGCGAGCCCGACAGCCGATTCGGTACCGATGATGCTTCGATGGCCTTCAGGATCCTGGCGAATGCCCGCCGGAATCTTGCCGCGGGCATCACGACGGTGCGCGACCTGGGAGGATGGAATGAATTGGAGTTCGCGGTACGCGCCGCCATCCAGCGCGGTGAGTTCAGCGGGCCCCGTCTGATGCTGGCTGGTCGCTTCATATCCATCACCGAATCCGGCGCGGACCACTACGAAGGCATGTATCGGATCGCGGATGGCGTGGAGGAAGTCCGCAAGGCAACGCGTGAGCAGATTCGTCACGGCGCGGACCTTATCAAATTGGGTGTGACGGGTGCCGTGCTGGTCGAAGACGGCGTGCCCGGCGCCACGCATTTCAATTCCGACGAGATTCGCGTGGCCGTCGAAGAAGCTGCCAAATTCGGGCGGCGAGTGGCAGCTCATGCACATGGCATCGATGGCATCCGCAAGGCCGTGCAGGCTGGCGTCCACACCATCGAGCACGGCACGTATTTGTCGGAGGGCCCCGAGGTCATCGAAGAGATGGCGCGCCGCGGTACATTTCTGGTGCCGACGCTGAAAGCTGGCCGCGATGTGATCAAAGGAGATACCAGCAAAGTCCCGACTTGGATCGTCGACAAGATGCGCGAAACACAAGACGCAGCCACCAAATCACTGCGGCTCGCATATCAAGCCGGCGTGCCCATTGCCATGGGCAGCGACGCGGCCACACCCCTCAATTTCCATGGCGAGAATGGCCTCGAGGCCTATTGCATGCACAAGGCCGGCATGAAACCCATGGACGCGCTGGCTTCGTCGACGCTGACAGCTGCGCGGGCGCTGGGCTGGGAGGCACGCCTGGGTTCTTTGGAAGAAGGAAAACTCGCAGACCTGCTGGTCCTGGATGCGGATCCGCTCGAGGATCTGAAGCGGCTGGCGGACAAGAAATTGATCCGGGCGGTCTTTCTGAACGGCAGGCTCGTTGCGCGCCAGCCTGCGGACTCATACCCGCGCACCATACTTGCCCGGGACTGCCTCACGGTAGGCCAATAGGCATTGTCTTCCGGAGCACCTTGTTTGCCTGTTGCGGTCCTCTGGGCGCTGGCATCGGCCCGGGCTGCTTTCCGCACCCCGAGGGAGACCCGGCTGCGATGGGGGGAGAGCAAAATCGGAGGCAAGCTGCCTCTTGACAAGCAGAACATTTGTTCTATACTATAGGCGACCCTGTCTTACTACCGTCTGGTTCGACTGAAAGAGAGGTTGCCATGAACCCTTCGTTCCGTATCAATGTGACACCCTTCCTGCGCGGCACTGCCGTCAAGCGGGGCGCGATCTTTGGTGCAATTCTGGTGGCTGCCCTGTTGGCTTTTGAGTTGTTCAACTACTCGACCACCGCATTCGCCCTGGCCGACGTCCTCGGCGATTTGCAGTCAGCCGGCGTGCGCTGGTCGACCGTCCTAGCCCTCGCCTTCTGCGGCATTGACTTTGCTGGCATTGCACGCCTCTTTACGCCGCAGCAGGGCCGCGATGAGCCAACCGAGGTCTGGTACCTCTTCGGTGCCTGGCTGCTGGCTGCCACCTTCAACGCCGTTCTGACGTGGTGGGGCGTCTCCGTTGCCATCCTCCATCATGCGTCCGAGGGCAGTATTCTGATCGGGCAGGCCGCCCTGACCAAAGTCGTGCCGGTGATCGTGGCGCTGATGGTCTGGATGATCCGAGTACTCATCATAGGCACATTCTCGCTGGCCGGAGACAGCATGTTCAGCATGGCAGAGGCGCGTCCGGCCAACCGGCCGCTTTCAGTGGTGTCGAACGCGCAGACTGGGGTCTCCTATTCTCGCTCGGCCCCGAGACCCATCGCTGCCGTGAGTGCCGTGGGCCCTGCGACCCCCGAACCAACGTATCATTCGATTGGGATGAGTGCGGAACCGTACGAGCCAAGGCGCTCCATGCGGCAGTAGCCGCCAATCGTTCCTCCCAACCTCCGAACGAACAGAGACGGCCACCCGGCCGTCTCTGTTTTGTGCTGACGTACTCTCTGACCCTCAGGCGCGTGCGCCGAGGCAGGCGCTTCCTATTTCCGTCTGCGAAGCACCGCATCGATGACGGTCAAACCTCCAGCCTGGTTGAAGGTATGCGTGGCCAGCAGCTTTCCGCCGGGCGGCTCGAATGTTGATTCGAGTTCCTCTTCGTACGCATCCTGCGTGAGCTTCGTGATGTGATTGAACCTCAAGCCATACCCGTAGCGGCGTGACGAGTCCTGCGAGGGGCGAATCAGTCGCCCCTCGTGCATGAAGATCCTCCCGGCCGGCCGCGCCGATCTGATATCCCGGACGACCGGATTGCACGGATGGGGGATCCAATCCGTGGCCGATAGATCCCTGGCCGAGAAGAGATGCAGAGCATTGAGGCTGGAACCACCCGGCTCCTTGATATTTGCGAACAACCACCACCCGCCTTGGTAATCCAGAAGCGTGGCGTCGACCGCGTAGACGTTCGCCATCAGTGTCCGCTCCAATTCCCAGCGGTCGGGAAAATGCGTGCAGCGATACAGCTCGATGGCGCGGTTGCCGGCCGTCTCGGGGATCATGAAGATCTGGCCGCGCTGTTCGAATACATGTGGGTATGACAGGTGATAGTCGCGCTCCAAGACCGGCCTGTGAGTTAGCAGCCGCCCTTCGGAGTCCAGTGTCAGGCAGGCAATGTGACCGCGTCCCTTGGCGTAGATCTTTTCCTCGACGAAGACAAAATACTGATCGTCCTTTTGCATGACGAACGGATCGCCCCAGTAGCGGTCTGCTTCGGGGATGATCGGTCGCAACCCCGCCCAACGGAGCGCATCATGGTCCATCCCCTGGGCGGTCATGATGACCCATTGATCGATGAAGAAGAGGGAAGAAACGCTCTTGTCCAGCCTGCGCATCACGCGCTGGAGAAGAGATGGGTGCATCATCTGGTAGCTTCCAGAGTGCTTTCGCCGTCGGTGAGAATGTAGAGGCTGCGTGGCGCAGCGCCGCGGTCGAGCACAAAATCGGTCACGATGTAGCCCTTCCCAAACGCAGTCTCGAAGAATTCCCGCGTGAAAAAGCGCCAGTCCCGTGCCAGGCCGAAGTCGGCGGCCTTCAGGGTCATGAAATCTGATGGGATCTCGGCGGCCAGAAGCTGCGCTTCCATTGCCGGGACGTGCTCAGGAGGGCGGACCAGGCCGTCAGGCTGGGCGCTGAGCAGGTAGAGTGGATGCACTCCCACGCGCTCGAGATGGTTGAGAGTCAGCGTCGGGCGCGCCCTCTTTCCGAGGCGGCGCTCGACGCGGTTGGTATTGAGCCACCAATCTACCTGGAAGCGGTCGGAAGGTAGCCCGGAATTCAGGCTATCGCGCATCTCGCCGTATTCCGAACGTCGGTAAGTGGAGCAGACCGCGCCCAGCCGGGCGATATTCAGATACGCGTTGCGGCTGAGTAGCAGATCATATGTCCAGGTAACGTGGTCAAGGCCCTGGTGCCGCACCATCTGCCATTGGGCGCGTTTTAGGGCGAAACCCAGGCCGCGGTCGCGGTAGTCGGGGAGCACGCCTGCCATATGAGAACAATGCTTTGGTCGCGGCCCATCTGGTGTGGACTCAAGCCCCGGAAAGCCGAAGACGAAGCCCACCAATTTCTCATGCTCAAATGCTCCCAGCACCAGGCCACCGTTGTGCACGGCCGCGATCAGCAAATGACCAGGGACGATGTCGGTCTCGCTCCCGGGCCACACTTCGCGTTGAAGAGCCTCCACCGCCGACAATTCCTCGGCCGTCTCCAGCATGTGAACTTTCCAGCTTGGCATCATTCCCAACGATCCTCTCGCCGGCCGTCCGCCCGCTCCGGCTTTCCGCCATCGGGCCCGCTGCAGCGCTGGCTCATTCTACGGTGTTCCATGTTCTCGTTGCGGTTGATTTAAGATCTGCCAATCGGGGCCGTCTCGCGGCCGGACGACCACGCCTAGAAATGGAATGTTCGAAGGCTTTCGAGAACCCGCCTGGTGGCCTCGGAGGATTGCTCCGAGAACCTCGCCCACGCCGCACTGTGCCAGGGCGTGCGTTTCAGGTAGTCCAGCCGGTAGGTAAAGCGTGCCGGCATCAGTCCGAACGCGTTTGGCAAATTGTCGACTGAACACGTGCGGCTGACCGCAATGTAGTCGAGCCAGAAGGAAGAGACGGGAAAGTTCGGCATGGAGGACTCGAGCGTCACGATCAATGCCCGCAGCAGGACCGGATGCAGCTCAAACAGCACGCGCGTCCTGCGGGTCACCTGCATGATCGTCTCGACGATCTGCCGCACCGTGAAATATTCGCTGCCTCCGATCTCATAGGTGCGATTGATCGTGGCTTCGTTGTCGAGCGACCAGACCAGGACGGTCACGAGGTCTTCCACCCACAAAGGTTGAATCACGGTGCGCGTGCTGCCGGGCAGCGGGAAAAAGAGCGGCGAGCTGCGGAGCAGGCGCGCCAGACTGGTCGTGAAATGGTCCTCCGGGCCAAACACCAGCGATGTGCGAAAAATGGTATGTGCCAGGCCTGATCGGCGGATGTGTTCTTCGGCAATGCCCTTTGCCTTGAAGACCGGATAGCCTGACGATCGGCTGGCGCCGATATGACTGACAGTGATAATGCGCTTTACATCCGAATCTGCCGCCACACGCGCCAGGCTCTCCGTGCCCTGCATGTCCACGGCCAGTAGATTGGCGTTGCGCCCCTGCGACTCCGCGCCCGCCAGATGGTAGATCACATCCACGCCATTTAGCGCCGCGCGTATAGCGCGCTCATCCGTCAGGCTGGCGACGGCCACGTCCATCAGAAGTCCCTTGGGGAGGCGCGGTGAACGCCGTGAGGGGTGGATCAACACCCGCACCTCACGGCCGGCATCGGATAGCTGCCTGATCAGAGCCCGTCCGATGAAGCCGGTTGCGCCCGTCACCAATATCATGGAACAGATTATAGCGTGCTGCCTGCTGTCCGAAGCAACTCCAGCCCTTAGCAGAGGCGGCAGTCCGCGTGTTGGGGCACGCCGTCCGATGCGGTTCGCATCATGCACGCGCAAGCAGGCGCGCATGATGGCAGCGGCTGTGCCGAAACGGTCGAGCCGCGATCGGCCCCGAGGCACACTCACCGCGTTGTGATGTAGAAGAAATCCCGGGCGTTTGGAGTCAAATATAGATGAGGGTTGTTGATCATCTGGTCCAGCAGGCGCTGGCCCAACAGACTGAACCCGCTGGAAGTCGACGGATCGCTCGATTGGTATGTGTAGAAGTGTGCGTAGAACTGGTTGATATCCAATTGCATGGCATTGTACGATCCCGCCTGCTGCAGAGCCTGCGCCAATGTCTCCGCCGACGTGCCATTCCCAACCGCGTAGATCAGATAGCGGTCGTCGTGAGTCAGTCCCAGCCCGGTGCGCCAGGTGATGTCGCTGTTGTTGGTGAAACCCCAAGCCTGTCGGTTGTCCCCCGAGAGAGCAGGATTCAGCTGGCCGGATTCAATGAGCGGCGGACAGTTCTGCCGGAATGCGACCATGTCCCCTGCCGGATTGATGTCCCGACCCCAGGTGCCCAGCTGCAGGAATCCGTCCTGATAGAAGGCGATGGTCGCCATGCCTGGAATAGGGGGCAGCATGGGGACGCCGGCGGCCATCATACCGAAGTGGCCGTGAAGGGCTTTGAAGCCGCCGTTGAACGCCGCGATGAGCTTGGTCTGATCCTGCGGCGGCACCATGCCCAGTTCTGGGATAGCCTGCACAACCTGGGCAGAATGCGAAGGCTCTAACGAGCCCGGCATGACGTGAAACCGAGTCCTCGACAGGTCGATTCGCACCAATGCAACGCCCGCGTAGGAGCGCTGGGGATCGGACAAGATCATCGCCCGCGCCATGACCGGCTGGCCATTGACCACCGGCCCATACGCCTGCCAGCCGATCTGCGGCGGATCACTTATCACATTGCTGATGGAAGCCGAAGGATTGTGCGGCGCCAAGGGCGCACCCGCGACCGATGAGGCGGCAGCCGGCAGCGGCTTTGAGGTCGCAAGACCTTGTGACCGCGTCGACTTCACAGCGTAGGCAGGACTCTCCTGCCGAGTATTGTTCTGTTGCTGGGCCGACCACGTCAACTGGATCCGGCCGCCGTTCAACTCAGAACGGGCTTGATTGAGAGCGTCTTGGAGCTGAAACGAGATGCTTTCCAGCGCGGCGACCGGTTGGGGACCGAACACGCCGCGCAACGCGTCAGCGGTATCCGCACCGATTCCCGGAAAAAGGCTTGGCACGATCGCCAGCACCGCAGTCACGCCCAATGCAAATGCCAGTGCAGCTGCCATTGCCGGAACGTGCGCCTTCTTCCAGAACGCCGCCAACCTCCGGTTATTCGGTGCGGCGGACAGAGGGGTGTTGGTATTGACAGGTGCGTCCATTCTTTTCATTCCAGGCGGCATCAACGATTCCCGCTGCTGTGTATTATGCAACCGCTGCCTGAGCCGCGCATGAAGGCAGATTAACGATTCTGGATAGGCCAGCCGAGGGCTCGCCTGTTTCTACGCAGGGCTGGCAGGCGTGCGGAGCAAGCAAGGTACGGCTATCTTGCAGCAGGCTGTATGTTCGCCCGAGACTCGTATGAGCGGTAGAAATCAAAGTTGGCTTGTGGCGGGCTACCCGCTGTTTTCATCTTACGATCGGCAAAGTGAATGTGAACGCGCTTGCGCGGCTCGCTCCCCCACATTCAACCCATATGCGGCCACCATGCGCGTCGACGATAGCCCGCGGCAGCGTCAGCCTTCTAGAGCAACCACAGATATTGCATCAGGACCACGCCCGCGATGGCCGCGACGAACAGGAAGATGGGCGCCACCGCGAGCAGGCTCAGTCCAAAGGAGAGACGGTTGCGCCGCTTCCGGTAGGCAATCCATCCACCTAAGACGCCTGCGACCAGCAGGACGAGGTAGCCCGCTGCGATTGCCCACACCGTGACCATAAGGTTCAATACGGCGTCTTTCGGGGCGCTGGGTCATCGGCAGCAAAGGCTGCCATATACGTGCCGAACAGCGTCGATGGGATGGCCGCGAGAAATCCAATGACGGCTAGGATGGTCACGATGATCAGCCAGTCCCGTAGGCGTTTGGATGGCTCGGCCTTCGCCGGCGCAGCATCTCTGAGCTTGACGGGGTTGGAACTGTGGCTATTGGCTGGATTCATTGGATCTCTCCGGATCGGTTGGGATAGCATGCAAGCGTCTCGCTCAGTTCAGTTAGCCGTCGGCAGTGTGAAGGTGAAAGTACTCCCTTTGCCTTGTCCATCACTGTCCACCCAGATCCGCCCGCCATGCGCTTCGACGATGGCCCGCGCGATGGTCAGACCGATTCCACTCCCGCCGCCCGTCTGCCGCGACCTGGACTTATCGACCCGGTAGAAGCGGTCAAAGAGGTAGGGTAGATGCTCGGACGCGATGCCAATTCCCGTATCATGGACGCCAATCTGGACTTCCCTGTCTACCTGGCTGGCGTGGATCGTCACCTTGCCGCCCTCCGGAGAGTATTGCAGCGCGTTTCCCACAAGATTGATCAGCACTTGCGCGGCGCGATCTTCGTCCGCCAGGACGAAAGGCAGACCGGAGGCAAGCTGAAGCTCCACCGAGATGCGTTTCAAGGCTGCTTGAGCCGCGAGCCTTTTGACGACGCTTCCGACGAGGGCCGGAACACCAATTGGCTGGATATCCAGTTCAAAGGCCCGAGCTTCGACGCGGCTCAATTCCTGCAGGTCATCCACCAGCCGATTGAGTCGGTCCGCCTCAGCACTGATCTGATGGTATGTTTCACTACTGGCAGGCAGCACGCCGTCAATGAGGCCTTCCATCGAGCCTTTGATGGCGGTGAGCGGCGTGCGCAGCTCGTGACTCACATCGCCGATGAGCTTGCGCCGCATAGACTCAACCTGATCGAGTCTCTCTGCCATCTCATTGAAACGCCCGGCGAGCTGCGCCAGCTCGTCTGAGCCGCGCGCTTGCAGGCGTTCATCATAGCGTCCGGCGGCGATCCGCTCCGTGGCTCGCGACATCGCCCGCACCGGCGCGACCA
Organism: Anaerolineae bacterium; assembly: GCA_041480885.1. GTDB lineage: Bacteria > Chloroflexota > Anaerolineae > Anaerolineales > Villigracilaceae > Fen-1038. Next base: position 6,688 of record JBGPAT010000006.1, on the reverse strand, counting down.
CGCTGCGGCTGAAGAACAGGCTGAGTGCCAGGGCCGCGGCTGCCGCGGCCAAACCCGCATAAGTCAACGCCTCATTGAAACCGGCCCTGTAATCCATGTAAAGCGGCGCCGTTCCATCCGGCCTGCCAAAGCCCTGTCCACCCATCATGCCAGGAATCCCGCCGCCGACTCCGGGGCCGGGCGTGAATCCCATGCCCATCCCAGCCATGTGGCGATTAAATGATGTGGGCAGGATGGATTGGCTGGCCACGACCAGCACGATCATGCCCACCACGATGATGGCCAGGTAGGAGAGCAGAAGCTTGGCGCCGAGATGACCGCGGAAATAGTCGATCATGATGCCTCGCAGGAAGAGCTAGAGTGGTTCGTCTTCAAAACGATATCCGACACCGCGCACAGTGGCGATGACGTCCTCACGGCCCAGTTTTCGGCGCACATGCCCGAGATGCACGTCCACCACCCGCATTTCACCGAAGTATTCCCCACCCCAGACTTGCTCGAGCAGTTGCTCCCGGCTCAGCACCCGGCCTCGATTCTCGGCCAGGACCCGCAGCAGGTCGAACTCGATGGCTGTGAGTTCGACCGGAACGCCGTCCACACTCGCCGTGTGCGCCCCGGCATCCAGATGGACATGCCTGAAGGACAAGACGCTTCTCTCGCTTCCGGCTCCCGATTGCAGGCGACGCAATGCCGCCTTGACCCGCGCCACCAGTTCACGTGGGCTGAACGGCTTGGTGACATAATCATCCGCTCCGACGGATAGCCCGACGATCTTGTCCGTCTCTTCAGTGCGGGCCGTCAGCATGATCACATACACGTCGGATTCGCGGCGCAGGCGGGAGAGCAATTCGATCCCATCCATGCCGGGCAGCATCAGGTCGAGGATGATCACCTCCGGCTTGAACGCACGCGCCGCCTGCAAACCCGCATTGCCGTCGGTGGCTGTCTGGACCTCGTATCCCTCTGGCTTTAGATAGGCGCTGACGAGCTTCAGGATCGACGGTTCATCGTCAACGACGAGGATTTTCGCCATGTCGCCATTCTACCTGTAATCCAATATGGCGGGCGCATCACCATGCGCCCGCCGTGTCTGGCCGACGGATCACTGCACCGCGGATTCTTGAATGAAAGAGCCGTGCCAGGTGTGCAGGAAAACCTGCCCGCTGTAGCCATTGACGCTCAGCATGCCAGCGACCTTGCCATCCTTTGTATAGTCCAGCGTGTAATACCCATAGAACTGGATCGGATCGGCGGCGGCAGTTGCACCCGCAATGTTGGCATCCAGGTACTTCTGTGCGGTCTCAGTCGCCTGCGCAGGCGTTACGGTCATGTCGGCAGTCACGTTGGCGGGAGTGGTGCTCGTCGAGCCGTAGCCGCCCATCATGGAGCCTGCCCGACCCATCATCCAGCCGAAATTGCCGCCCATCATGTACTGATGGTTGAGCGCGCCGTACTTCAGATTCCACATCATGTTCGGGCCATATTCCGGATAGGCAACCTGCGTGGCCGGATCCACCAGCAGTTCGAAGGCGCCCTTGCCCGTGCTGGTTTCCTTGACAACCACATAAGCGTTGTTGTCGAAGACCATGATTTCGGCGATCTTCAGGTCGGCATCATTGAGATTGGCCAGATATTTCTCGGCCGCCGCTTTGGCCTGGTCAACGCTGAGCGGCGCGAGATTGGCGTTGTTGTAGCCACCCCGGCTGCCCATCATGCCGCCAGGTCCGTATGCGCCCCGACCGCCCATCATCCCGCCGGGTCCGTAGCCGCCTCGATTACCCAGCGAGCGATCGGGTCCGTAGGTTCCGCGACCCCACATCATACCGGGGCCGTAGCTTGTGCCGTTGTTCGAGGCAGTGCCGAACATCATACCGGGCCAGAAGCCATTGGCGCGCCCATACATGGTTCCGACCAAGAAGACGCCTGCACCGAGAGCAAGCACGCCAACCACGATGAGGGCCGTCTTGAGAGTTGTGTTCATGATTTTCTCCTCTTGGATATAAGTTGCACGGTACTTCGGGTTTCGAATGTGAGTATATGTGCTGAACTTGTAGCCGGCACATAGGAATTGTGAAGATCCTGTAAAGCTTTTCCGCGATCCGTTTCCAATTCCACCAGACGATCGGACGGAAGTGTGTCAGATTGCGGCCGCCGGTGGCGGAATGGATCGGTAGTCCCAAAAAAAACATGCCCCCCTCGTGGGGGAGCAAGTTTGTCAAACTCCGAGGCGCGCGCCCTATCTAGGCAGTTGTTTTCTTCTCACGTACTGAGACAGCCGCCGCCGTGAATGACAGGCCGTCCTTGCTGTGATCCACGCGAATCGTATCGCCCTCATGGAAATCCCCACCCAGGATTCTCATGGCCAGCGGATCCTGCAGTTCGCGTTGGATGGCGCGCTTGAGCGGCCGGGCGCCAAAAGTGGGATCGTATCCGACCTCTGCAAGGTATTCGCGCGCCGACTTGGTCACGTCCAAACGATAGCCCTTGTCCGCGAGAAGTTTGGAGACGCGCCTTAGCTGAATATCCACAATGCTCGCCAGGTGCTCTTTGCCCAGAGGATGGAAGACCACGATCTCGTCGATCCGGTTCAGGAACTCCGGCCGGAAGTGGTTCTGCAGCACCTGCGTGATCTCGTCGCGGGTGACTGTGTGACCACCATCCCAGAGCTGATTGCCCAGGTTGGAGGTCATGATGACTACACTGTTGCGGAAGTCCACGGTGCGCCCCTGACCATCGGTCAGGCGGCCATCGTCCAGTAGTTGCAGCAGCACGTTGAAGACCTCCGGGTGGGCCTTTTCGATTTCATCGAACAATACGACGCTGTACGGGCGGCGGCGCACGGCTTCCGTCAACTGACCGCCCTCGTCGTAGCCGACATACCCGGGCGGTGCTCCGATCAGCCGGCTGACCGTGTGCTTCTCCTGATACTCGCTCATGTCGATCCGGATCATGGCATGTTCGTCATCGAACAGGAATTCTGCCAGCGCACGCGCCAGCTCGGTCTTACCCACGCCGGTGGGACCCAGGAAGATGAATGAGCCAATCGGGCGGTTGGGATCTTGCAGACCGGCGCGGGCGCGCCGCACCGCGTTCGCGACGACGCGCAGTGCCTCATCCTGACCCACGACGCGCTGGTGCAGTCCCTCCTCCATGTGGATGAGTTTCTGCGTCTCGCCCTCGAGCAGCTTGGCAACGGGGATGCCCGTCCACCGGGCGACGATCGCCGCGATTTCCTGCGGGTCGACTTCCTCTTTCAGGAGAGCGCTCTCGCTCTGCATGCTCTTGAGGCGGGTCTCCGCGGCACGGATCTGCTCCTCCAACTGCCGCAGGTCGCCATAGCGCAACCGGGCGGCTTTCTCGAGGTCGGTGGCTCGCTCGGCGCGCTCAATTTCCGTGCGAGTCTGCTCCAGCTTTTCCTTGAGTACCCGCAGCTCGCTGATGCCCTGCTTTTCGGTTTGCCAGCGGGTCGTGATCGCCTTGCTTTTCTCGCGCAGCCCGGCCAGTTCCTGCTCCAGGAGCTGCAGGCGTTCCTTGGACGGTTTGTCTTTTTCCTTCTTAAGGGCCTCGCGCTCGATCTCCAGTTGCATGATTTGCCGGTCGACCTCGTCCAGCGCCTGGGGTTTGGAGTCGATCTCGGTGCGCAGGCGGGCCGCGGCTTCATCGATCAGGTCAATGGCCTTGTCCGGCAGGTGCCGATCGGAAATGTAGCGGTGGCTGAGGGTTGCCGCTGCGATCACGGCGGGATCCGTGATTCGGACTCCATGATGGACTTCGTAGCGCCCCTTCAGTCCCCGCAAAATGCTGATTGTGTCCTCCACGCTCGGCTCCTGCACCAGCACCGGCTGGAAGCGCCGCTCGAGGGCCGCGTCTTTTTCCACGTGCTTGCGGTACTCGTCTATTGTGGTGGCGCCGATCATGTGCAGTTCGCCGCGCGCCAGCATGGGCTTGAGCATGTTGCCCGCATCCATGGCGCCCTCGGCCGCGCCCGCACCGATCACGGTATGCATCTCATCGACAAACAGGATGACACTGCCGGCGGAATCAGCGATCTCCTTAAGCACGGCTTTGAGACGTTCCTCGAACTCCCCGCGATATTTCGCGCCCGCCACGAGCGCGCCCATGTCCAATTGCACAATGCGCTTGTTCTTCAGGCCTTCGGGCACGTCGCCGTTTACGATGCGTTGCGCCAGCCCCTCGGCGATGGCCGTCTTGCCGACGCCCGGCTCGCCGATCAGCGCGGGGTTGTTCTTGCTGCGGCGCGAGAGGATCTGGATCACGCGCCGGATTTCCTCGTCACGGCCGATGACCGGGTCCAGTTTTCCCTGGCGTGCCATGTCGGTCAGGTCACGGCCGTATTTTTCCAGCGCTTGGTAGGTGGATTCTGGCTCCTGGCTGGTTACGCGCTGAGAACCGCGCACCGATTTCAGGGCGTTCAGGATCGCGTCTTTGGTCAGGCCAAAAGAGGCCAGACGTTTGCCCTCAACCGAGTCGGTGAGACCCAGCAGGATATGTTCCGTCGAGACATAGTCGTCCTGCATGCCCTTGGCGTACCGCTCGGCCGCGGTCAGCACCTCCTCGCTGGATCGCGCCAATCCAACCCCCATGTTTCCGCCCTGGATTTTTGGCCGGTTGTTCAGGTCGTCTTGCAGGTCCGCGCGCAGCGCCTGGACGCTCCCCGCCACCTTAGTGACGATGGCGGGCACCACGCCCTCCTCCTGCCGGATGAGGGCCAAAAGCAGGTGTGCCGACTCTATCGCCTGATGATTCAGACCGTGCGCGAGTTCCTGTGCGGCGACGATCGCCTCTTGTGACTTCTGGGTGAATTTGTCAAGCTTCATCGGAGCCTCCCCGTTTCAGCAATATTCCCCCTGATTATAGGCTCTCCGCGTTTGATATGGATTAGCGCGGCATAAGAGCAAGGTCAGCACAGAAGGCCGGCGCGCGAGCAATTCATGCCTCAAGAGCCGCACCCTCAGGACAATTCCGAGCGACATGTCGATGCACAGCGGCACCGAGCGGGCCCTTGCGGACACTGCCTTCATCAACTGGCAATGCAGCAGACCCCACTACTGTGACGAAGTGGCTTATCATCGGACTTCACTAGCAGCCACCCAAGAGCGCAGCGCGGCACCGGGATGGTTCGGACACACAGCCATCTCAAGGTAGATGTCGCAATCTCATAGGTGGCCGAAACCAGACCACACGGATCTCCTGGCTGACCAGTTTGGCCTCGACGGCAGGCCAGGCTGGCGATTGACAGGTGAGAGATGGCGAGTAATAATCGTGCAGGCAGAATTGTTGAAGTGCGTTCCATACCTCCTCGGTACCATGCGTACTTTCCAGATCATGATTTAGCAGCAGGTTGTCCGCGTCCAATAGTAATCCGGTCAGAAGGAAATCCACATGTCGAGCGAAATTGCCCTCAGCGTAAATGGCAAGCCTTATGCCGTCCAGGCGGCGCCAGATACCCCGCTCCTTTATGTCCTGCGCAACGAGCTGGGGTTGACGGGTCCGCACTTCGGCTGCGGTGACGAAAGATGTGGTGCGTGTATGGTGCTGATCGGGGCCACGGCAAAACAGTCCTGTAAACTGCCGGTCTCCGAAGTGGGCAAGGCGCGCATCACGACTCTGGAAGGTTTGATGGAAGGCGGCGAATTGCATCCCGTGCAGCGCGCCTTCCTCGATGAGCAGGCCGCGCAGTGCGGCTACTGTCTGAATGGGATGATCATCTCCACGGCGGCGCTCCTGTGGAAGACTCCCCATCCAAGCGAAGCGCAAATCCGGACTGCACTCGATGGAAATCTCTGCCGCTGCGGCTCCCACCCTCGCATCTTGCGGGCTGTTCGTCGCGCGGAGGCGTTGTTGTCCGGAGCGGAGGACTGATGGCAAAGCGAGAACGCCCCTCCGGCTCTGGAAAGGGGAAGCAGGCTGATCGCCCCGGTTCCGGTCGGCGCGAATCGGTTTGGGGCGAGCTGACTGACCGCCTCGACGACTGGCTGGCATTTGAGCCCGACGGAACGGTGACCGCTTTCAGCGGGAAAGTGGAGCTGGGGACCGGTGTGCGCACCGCCTTGGCGCAAATTGTGGCGGAGGAACTGGACGTGCCTCTTGCTCGGGTGCGGATGGTGATGGGCGATACCGCCCGAACGCCCGATGAGGGATATACCGCCGGCAGCATGACGATCAGCGGTAGCGGCACGGCCCTGCGCAATGCCGCCGCCGAGGCTAGGCGCGCCCTCCTCCGGATGGCAGCCAAGCATCTCGGCACGACCCCAAATGAAATGACTATACGCGACGGCGTCGTTGCCGTGGACGGCCATCCGGAACGGTCAGTCACTTATGCGGAACTGATGGGAGGCAAGGTCTTTAAGCTCCGAGTTACGGACAAGGCTCCCCTGAAGCCGCCCGAGGCCTACCGGGTCGTCGGCAGTTCCACGCCGCGCGAGGACCTTCCGGGGAAAGTGGCTGGCCAACCCAGCTTCATTCACGATCTGCAAGTGCCCGGCATGCTGCACGCCCGCCTGGTTCGTCCGCCCGGGCCAGCCGCGACACTGGTTTCGATTGACGAGGGCTCGGTCAAGGATGTTCCCGGCTTGGTCAAAGTGGTCCGGCGCGGCAATTTCATCGGAGTCGTGGCTGAGCGCGAAGAGCAAGCCATTCTAGCTGCCAGGCAGCTCAAAGTGAAGTG
>JBGPAT010000005.1:0-22776 GCA_041480885.1 Anaerolineae bacterium | reverse complement strand
TCCCCGTCGGCATGACAAAATTGAAGTACACATTCTTCGGGTCAATGGCCTTGCCGATGTAGCCGGCCACATTCTCGAAGCCGCCCGAGGCCCCCAACAGGCTGTGTGCGAGCACCACCGTCAGGATTCCGACAATGCCCAACAGGATGCCTGCCACATAAGGCGACCATAGATCTTTTCTGATGTACTCGAGTACGGATTTCATAACTGCCTCCTATTGTTTCTAGTCGTTCGCAAGGGCGATCAACAATGCCTGCGCCTCGCGGTCGAGGCCTTTCATGCGCCTGATCAGGTCAGGATCCAGACGGGAGAGGGACAGCAGAAGCTCGGAAGCCGCATCAGGGTCAGCCAGCAGCTTCATGAGTGCCTTTCTGCCGACTGGGTTGAGGGCTTTAATCCTTGGAAGCAGGGCCTTTACCTCCTCTGAATAGTCTTCCAGTTGCACGGGCGCGGTCTTGTCTGAGGGCGTGTCCTTCATCGGCGCACGGGCCGCCTTGAGCTTGCGTTCATTTAGAGATACAAAGGTCACACCGGCAATGACGACGACAGCGATGATCAGCCCCAGGATCACGTTCCCCCAGTTGATGGGTGTTCTGCCAAGTTCGCTTGAGTTGTACTGCGCGCTGTAGTCGATCACCGGCTGGTTCTCAACAACCACAGGGCCCGCGCCGCTCGATGGGGGCTGAACCGCAAGCGGTGTGGCGGTAGTGCTGCCTGCAGCCGGTGCCGCGGCCTGCGTCGCGGCGGCAGTGGCGCTCCCCGAGGACGAGCCGCTGCCGATCTGAACGCCCAGCGTTGTGGCATAGCCGCCTGCCAGTGCCATGTAGTCTTGCGCGTGACAGGACGAGCAGGCCGCCTTGACGTCCGAGAGCGGCGGGACCATTCCGGCGTGCGCACCCACTTTGTCGGTGGCCTGGCTATTCCCGCCATGACACAGGTAGCAGAAATCTCCAAACGCGTGTGCCTGGTGCCAATTGGTGCCATCTTTGTTTACGGCATCCTGTCCCTGCACTTCATGGCAGTTCTTGCAGGAAGATGCTTGTGAGCCGCACTGCGCCTTTGCCGGCTGGGCCATGCTAAGCGCAACGCCGGTAACGATCAGAATCAGAATGCCGGCGAGGATGAGCCCCCAGAAAGACGTCTTGTGTTGCATGCGTCCCTCCACACGGCAAACGATGGGCTTGCCTCCCCGGTGATCAGCCGGCATTCTGCGTGGCCTTGGACTCGTCCACCAGGCTGGCCCGATACGCCAACCGGTCGCGCATCACAGCGCGCAAGAGATCCAGCGCTTCGATCAAACGGCGATCCCCTAGGTGATATGTAATGCTGGACCCTTGACGAACGGTGTCCACCAACCCCCGCTCGCGCAGGATCTTCAAATGTCGTGAGGTGGTGGGCTGCGCGATATTCAGCTCATTCCCTAGGTCCGTCACGTTGCGCGGCCCGTCCGCCAGCGCATAGAGAATGAGAAGGCGGGTGGGATCCGAAAGCCCGGAGCAAAAGTCTGCCTCGAGCTGCGAGATTTCTTGCACTAGGGTCTTGGAAACCATATTTGCTCTCCCGCTCTATGCACATAGATGCATAGAAGCAACTCTATAATATCCATGTGAAATAAAGTACAATAGTGGCGGTTGTCATGGCACGCATGATAGAATGTCACAGGATTTGTGACAAAGCGTGGAATTGGAGTAAATGCATCCAAGTTACGGTGGAGGCCGCATGGACACGCCAAATGCAATCTCGGTCGACACAGGGCTTCGCCTGAAGGAGCTGCGCGCCGCACGCGGCATGTCGATGCGTAGCTTGGCGGCAAAAAGCGGGCTCTCCGCGAATGCCGTGAGCATGATAGAGCGCGGAAAGACTTCGCCCTCGGTCAGCACCCTGTACAAGCTCGCCGATGCATTGGGGATTCCGATCACCGGCTTTTTTGGCTCTCAGTCCGAGAAGCAGAGTGTCATTCTGGTGAAGGCTGACGAACGGCCCCGCGTGCCGTTTGCGCGCGGCGTCTGGGAGGGATTGGGCGGCGAGCGCTTCACCGGCCGAGTTGAGCCATTTGTCCTGACCCTTGAGAGCGGCGCCTCGAGCGGCCCGCACATGATGGCTCATGGGGGCCACGAATTCGTCTATTGTCTGCGGGGGAATCTGGAGTACTTGGTCGAAAATCAAGGTTACTTGCTGGTGGCAGGAGACAGCCTCTTATTCGCCGCCCATCTCAATCACCGCTGGCGGAACCCGGGCAGCGTCGTCACAAACGCCCTGCTTCTGTTGTCCGGTTTTTCGGAAGGAGAAGACGCCCGCGCCATGCATTGGAAACGGGCCAATACCGGCCCCTCCGCTGAGCCCTAGCTGCGCTTGATCAGGCGCGACATTATCCCGGCCCAAGTCGTTTTCCCGCCGGGTAGCATAAACTCACGGTTCGTTTTGCGTTTGCATTGCGGCTTCCTGCCTCGCACGCCGCCCCCCGGTGCCACACCACTTCTGGAAAATGCTACTCAGGCAGCGTCAGGTCCCCGGTCTTGGTAGCCCGCAGCATTTTAAGGAATTCGGTCACGATCTCAGGATCGAAGTGTTTGCCTGACTGCTCCACGATGTGCGCAGCGGCGTCAGCGTTGCTCCAGGCCGCCCGATATGGACGCGCCGATGTCAACGCGTCAAACACATCCACCACCGCGAACACACGGGCCGCCAGCGGAATCTGTCTCCCCGCAAATCCCTCAAGATAGCCTGTGCCGTCCCAGCGTTCGTGGTGGTAGTGGGGGATGTCCAGCGTGCCCCCGAGCGAAGGGATGGGAGATAGCAATTCGTAGGCATAGCGCGGATGTTGCCTCATCATGTCCCATTCCTCGACCGTTAGCGGCCCTGGCTTTAGCAGGATGCTGTCCGGGATGGCCATTTTACCGATGTCATGCAGCGTCGCGCCGCGGCGGACATGCAGGAGTTCCGTCTCAGTCAGGCCCAGCCGCCGTGCCAGCTTAACGGCCGCATATGTCACACGCTGCGTGTGGCCCTCGGTGTCCCGATCGCGCAAGTCAAGCGCCCGTGACCAGCCTTCGATAGTCGTGTTATAAGCCAATGTCAGTTCCAGACTCGTGCGCTGCAGCTCTTTCAGCAGCGTGGCATTCTCCACCGCGATCGCCGCTTGTCCTGCCAGCGCCTCCAGGAAGTCGAACCATTCCTGCTCCGGATTGAGCGCGCGGCGGTGGAAGACTTCCAGGATACCCCGCACCCGGCCCCGGGAAATCAGTGGGACCGCGTAGTAGCAGCGAAAGCCCTCGTCGACCAATTGGCGCGCCTTGAGGAATCCGGTATGCCCGCGTCGTAGGTCCGGGACGCTGAGCACCTTTTGCCCGAGTGACATGATCCTCGCAAAGCCATCACTGATCTGCAGGCGCGTGTCCTGCAACCCCTGCGTGCGGAAACCGACCCCGGCGCCGAATTCAAGCAGATTCTGCGGATTGATCAGCAGGATGTCGGCCGCATCCACGGCCAATTGTGCCATTACCTGGCTAAGGATCAGCGACAATGCGAGGTGCGGGTCAAGGCTGGAAGAGATCGCAAGGTCAACCGCCCGTCGCGAGGCCATGCGGTTCAACTGGGCTTCGATTCTTTCTTCGGCCTGCCTCTGGAGTGTGACCTCGCGCACGATCACTACAACCTGTGCCAGCGCGGACCGCACCAGCCGCGCCTCGAACCAGCGTCGGTCGCCAGCCTGCAGTGAAGAATATTCAAAGGATACGGGTCCGCCCGAGGTCTTCAGGTTCGCCAGGCCGATCTTGAGACTGTCAGCGAACTCGCGAGGCAGCACGTCCTGGACTTGCTGCCCGATGAACGCCCCCGGCGATGAGAACAGGGTCGAGACCGCCTGCCCTGCCCTGTAGTCCAGGATCAGGCCGGCGTCATCCAGCGTGAAAAGCAGGTCGGGATACGCCTGCAAGATTGCATCCAGCTGCGACGACGCATTAGGCATGCTGCGCAATAACATGGTCACCTGAGTTCCCCGTCGAGACGGGACGCGGGGCGCCGCGATCCCCTGATCGCGCGCCCCCTGTTCCGCCGCGTCATCCCATCGGCAAGGCCGCCCCGCGGCGTTTGCCTTTAGTGGCTGGGGAAGACTACGCCAGAGTCTGAACGACCTGCTGTGCCAGGTCCTTCAATGATCCTGCACTGATCGAGACAACCAGGGCAGCATCCTCATTGCTGAGCGCAAAGCTTTTCCCCTGGTAGCCCCGCTTGAGGGCCTGTTCTGGATTCTTCAACAACTGCTCGCGGAAATTTCGGCTGACGACGGCTGCGGCGAACACACCGCTAAGTCCGGCATGTGCGTCGCCTGGCTTCAACTTGAGCGGCGCGGTCACTCTGAGAGTACTGGGTGCGATCATTGTTCACTCCGTTGAAATATCGGCATCGGCGCGTGGCCTGGCCAAAAGCCAGAACACACCGATGGCCACTAGAATGTCTCCCAAGCTGAAAGCTGCCTGATAGGGCATTCCGGCCGGGAGCAGGAAACGATCCGCTAGGGGCGCCAGACGCGTGTCTTGGGGGAGCAGGAGCACGTCTTTTTGTCCGAAGCGCTGGCCTAAGTCGGCAGTATGGATGGAGTCACCCCCCCGCAGATGGCTGGCGGTGTCCGGGCTAATCGGCATCCAGCCCCCGTTGGTGACAATCACCAGCAGGTTTAGGATGAGTCCGGTCATCAGGATCGGCATGCCCGGAAGCCGGCGGTTCAGCCACACGAATGCGAGAAACGCACTCAACGTCGCCAGCAGGACGCCCGAACCGAGCCAGTCTGGCACGAGTCTCTGCGTGGCTGGTATGTAGGCAATCACCAACTGCGGCGCGAACGCCGCGAAAACCAGCCAGACGGACTTCAGATCAGGGACTTGATACTGTCTCTTTTGGGTGTGGGCCAACCCCCAGCCAACCAGCAGGCCGAGTAAGACGGCTGCAAGCAGGATCACCAGGAGGCGATTTTGCAGCGGCTGATCGAGCCTCCACCATCGGAAGGAGCGCCCACGCCCAGCACGAGCATGGCCAGCGCGAGAACGACCAGGACAAGCTGGATGTGCTGTCGATTGACGCGGTTGCTGAATTCGAAGAACCGAGCTAGCATTTTGTTCATGACGAAATCTCCTCTATTCTGTGCAGGATGAGTTGGCGCAATATACATCCCCCGAGGCTCCAAAACAGGCTTCAAATCTGACCCCCGAAAAGTGCGTTCCAGGCTCCCTGTCTAATTCCGCGCTCCTCTCGTAGTGCGGACGATCAGGACACCAGCTTTTTGTAAAGCGATTGCGTGTCCTCAGACGGAGGCAGGCCGAATACGTCCCGCATGCTCTCCTCACAACGTCGATATGTTCGAATCAGGGCGGCTTTGTCGCCCATCCGGCTGTATATCTGCATCGACAGACGGTATGCAGCTTCACATGTGCCGTCCTTCTCTAGAACCTTCTGACAGACCTGCAGCGCCGTCGTCCACTTTCCATCCCGGTAGTCGAGCTCTGCCAGAGCCAGGGCGGCAGACAGAAAAGCCTGCTGCAGCCGTTCGCGCTCCGGAGCGACCCACAATGCACCCAGGTCTTCCAGGTATGGTCCCCTTACCAGTTCAACTGCTTTTTGATAGTAGATGATTTGATCCGCCGGCAGCGCGGCTGACTTGGCACCGGCAAGGTAGGCCTCAAAAGCCTCCACATCATATTCATGATCGATCGCAGGGTTGAGTTGATAATACTCGTCTTCGTAGAGGATCGTGCCTTGCCCGATGGCGCGCCGCAGGCGATAGATTTCGTTCTTGAATCGCAGTTTGAGCCTGGCCGGTTCAGTGGTGTCCGGCCATAGGACCGCGCCCACCTGCTCCTTGGTCACCGGCTTGTTCATCGCGAGAAAGTAGAAAAACAGTTCGCGGACGGCTTGTGTTTGCCAATCACTCGCACTCAGAAGCCTGCCATTCACCCATACCTGTGCGCGTCCGAATGCCTGAATGGCAATCGTGGGAGCCGGAATTTCGATCGTGCGGGCCATCCGCCGCAACTGGCGCCGGATTCCAGGCAGTTGGTCGTCGAGGCGGTCCGTCCTCTCGAATAGACCGCGCAGTAACGCCCTGTGTTCACGATCGTTGCGCAAGCCCTCCAGCCATTCGCTCGCCTGTCGGGCTGCCACCACCGCAGAATGGCTGACTTGATTCGGTTTTTGCAGGACGCTTTTCATTTCATCCATCGCCTTCACCGTTTGTCCGTCCCGGTAATAGGCTGCGGCGAGCCAGATGCTGCTCCAATTGGTTTCCATTTCCCGGCCATCCTGACGGAAACGGTCTTTGGCATCCGCCAACGCGGCCAAGGCTCGTCCGAATTCGCCTTGCTGCATGGCAAGCCTGCCGCTCGCGAGCCGGTAATGTCCGTATTCGTAGCCCGAGTCACCCGCCCGTACTACGGTCGAAGCTTGCTCAACCATGGCACGCGCCCGCGACGTCTGCCCTTCGAGTAGGGCCAGATTCGCCTCTGCAATACGCAGATAATTGCTCAGGAAACGGTCGCCGAGCTTCTGCACGAGCGCGTCCGCTTTCACATAGTTCTGCCCTGCAATGGGAAAATCCTCGATTTCGCTGTACAGATCGCCCATGCTGATTGAGATCAGGGCTTCCATGCGCGTGTAGCCGCTCTGCTGCGCGCATAGCAGGCCCTCCTCCAGAGACTGCGCCGCGGTCTCATACTCGCCGATCTGGTACTGCAGAAAACCCAGATTATTGAGCAGGTTGGCCTGATTGAAGAGATTCCCGGTCTGCCTCCAGATCTCAAGCGCCTTTTCGTACGAAACCTTGGCTTTTCGATACTCGCCGAGTGCCGCATGTACCATGCCCGTGTCCATTAGAAGATGCGGAATCGGCGGGCCCTCTTTGACGCGTTCATAGATCTCCAGGGCAGCCTCCAGATCATCCATGGCTTGTCGGGATCGACCCTGCCGGTACAAGCTGAGCCCTCTAAGCCGCAGCGCATCCGCGTAAAGGGCTTGCAGGTCATCCTGCGCCTCAGCGATCTTCATGATCTCGGCTGCATCTTGAATAGCGTCCTTGTAGTTGCCGAGGACCCGGGATGCATTTCCTCTTCTCACTAGAGCCAGAGCCAGAGCGGGAGCATCCTTTTTGGCTTGCAACTCGCGGATGGCGTCGTCTAACAACCGGACTCCTTCGGCGGCGCGACCTCGCATGGTCATAATGGCGCCGCGCAGAGAAAGCAGGCCGGGGCGCCGCCGGACCAGGGATGGTGGCAGGTCATTCAGCCAGGATTCCACGGTCAGCAGCGCGTTGCGGTACATGGGGATCCCGGCGCGTTCGATCAGGTCCGCCAGCGCCTGCGTATCGCTCAACTGTTTGTAGATCTGGTAGGCGGCTTCCCATTCATCGCGGGCCTCGTGGAACTGCGCCAGCCGCAGCAGCATCGGTGTGACTTCCGCCTCGTGGTCTCGTCGAAACCGAGCTTGAAGATAGTCGCGGAACAAATGATGATAGCGGACCGACCTCCCGTCGGCCCCCACCGGTAGAGCGAAGAGACTCTTCTGGATGATCGTCTCCAGGCGTCTTGGCCAATCCTGCGGCTCATGGTACAGCGGAGACAGCACTGCTTCACATAGCGCGGCGTCGAACTCCCCCAGCAGTGAGCTTCGCAGTAGGAATTGTTGGAGATCCTCCGGTTGCTGGTCAAGCACTTGCTGACCTAGGTAGTCAAAGACGCTCACGCCGACGCCGCGCGGCGCGCGGAATGGATTCTCCCCGGCTTTCAGGAGGCTCACGTCTGCAAACTGCACTCCCGTGATCCATCCCTCGCTGGCGTCCGCAAGTCTGCGCGCCTCTTCATCGGAGAGCTGAACGCCTTGATTCTGTGCCAGCAGCGCCTGTATCTCGTCTGGATGGAAAGAGAGATCGGAAAAATCGAGTCCACCGACTTCGTCGCGGGCCACGAGCAGGGGTATATCCGGGAGTTCGGGCAGCGTTCGCGACGAGAGGATCACGTGGCAGTTCTCGTCCATCAACTGAACAAAGCGATTTACGAAGGAGTAAATGACTTGCGCTTCATCCAGAAAATGAAAATCGTCCAGCACCAGTACGAAATGCTCGGCAATCGCGTCGTGGATCTCGTTCACCAGTGTGACCAGCAGGGCTTCGACCCCCTCCTCCAGGTTGGTCAAGCCATTAAGTGCCGAGCGCGATCGATTGCCGAATCGCGGGAAGCGTTCCGCTAGCGCGGCGATCAAATACCCAATGAATCGCTGCGGATCGCGGTCGAGTGGATCTAGCGCGAGCCAGCAGAAGGGTAGTTCGCTGTGATGTGCCAGGTCGATCAGCAGCGAGGTCTTGCCATAGCCCGCCGGGGCTGAGACGAGGATCAGTCTGCGGTCGAGCCGTTCATACAATATATCCAGCAGGCGGCGGCGGCTCACCAGCTCCGCCCGACGCTTGGGCAGGATGATCTTGGTCTTGCTGATTGGCACTTCAGGCGCGAGCATCGATGGGGCCGTCGTTGGACTCTTAATTCTACTCGCGAGGTCTGCACCTTGCGTTACAGCAGCATGATGCTGGCAGGATCTGCTCACGATCCTCCCAATGTCTCTAGTATTTGTCCGTGAATCCCCTGGGCGGCAGCGATGATGGATTGGGGCGACGACAGATAGTCCGGATGATTCTGTACGTTGGTGACCCTGGCTCCGGCCTCCTCAGCAATCAGTCCTCCCGCCGCCACATCCCACGGCCTCAGCGATAGTTCCCAAAAGCCGTCGAATCGCGCGGCTGCCACGTAGCACGCATCCAGCGCTGCAGATCCCAGGCGGCGCACGCCTTGCGATCGCTTGCTCAGTCGCACGAAATTCGCAAAGTTGTCTTGGTCTGTGTTCCATGCGTCGTAGGGAAAGCCCGTCACCAGCAGACTCTTTTGCAGTTCCGTCGCTCCGGATGAATGGATACTCTCGCCGTTGAGCCAGGCGCCACCGCCCCGCTCGGCGCTGAACATCTCATCCCGCAGCGGATCGTAGACCACGCCCAGCTGCATGCTGCCATGCTCCGCATATCCGAGGGAGACAGCAAAGATCGGGATTCCGTGAGCGTAGTTCACCGTGCCATCCAGCGGATCAACGAACCAGCGCCGTTCCTGATTGCCCGCGCTCAGCCCGCTTTCCTCCGCCATGATGCTGCTTCCCGGCCAGCGCCGGTTGATTTCACCCAGAAGATATTCCTCCGAGCTGTGGTCCATCTCCGTCACGAGATCGATCACCCCCTTGTACGCGACCTGGTGTTCTTTATGGAAACCTTCGCGCAGGATTGCGCCGGCCTGCCTCGCGATCGATTCAACGTCGGCGAGCATCGCTCGATTCATCTTGAATATCCAATCGATGGGAGGGACTTCAATCCCCATTCCATATTCGCTTGCCAAGCGCGGATAGGACGAATTCAACACCCAGTGCCGCGGTCTGGTTCTGCACGTCCAGGATCGGGTTCACCTCGACCAGATCCATGCCGATCAGCTTTCCTGTCTCTCCGATCAACTCGCACGCCACGTGCCCCTCGCGCTGTGTGAGGCCGCCTGCCACGGCAGTCCCGACGCCGGGTGCGTGTAGCGGGTCCATCGCATCCATGTCCAAAGACAGGTACAGGCCATCGGCATCGCGTAAAACGCGCTCGATCGCTCTTTCAACCGCCCCGGCCATCCCTATGCGGTCGATCTGCTCCATGCCCATGACCATGACGCCTGCCTGCAACAGGTTGATCTTTTCGCCTGGATCGAGATCGCGCGCCCCGATGACCGCCGCTCGCTTCGGGTCCACAACCGGCGTCAGCTCATCCCACAGTTGGGTCAGGCGCGTATCACCCAACCCGCATAGTGCTCCCAGTGGCATCCCATGGATATTGCCCGAAGGTGTCGTCTCCGGCGTGTTGAAATCTGCGTGCGCGTCAATCCATATCAGACCCAGTCTCCTGGCTTTGGCGGCGCCGCGGATGGAGCCCAGCGACAGGCTGTGATCGCCGCCCAATACCAACGGAAAATGTCCGGCCTGCAGCGATGTGGCGACCGCCCCGGCGGCCCGCCGCGCCATCGGGACAATGCAATCGACGTATTTGAGTTTCGGGTCACTGATGGAGCAGGTCTCAGCGATCGGCACTTCGATGTTGCCCTGGTCTTCCACGGAATGGCCCAATGCCTCCAGCTTCTGCTGCAGGTGCGCGTAGCGGATCGCGCTCGCGCCCATGTCCACTCCTCGGCGGTCGGCGCCGAGGTCGATCGGCACCCCGATGATGTCAATCTGCATGCTACCTCCGGACCACTTGGATTGCCCCCATTCTATCAAAGCAAGGCCAGCTCAACCGCACAGCCGCCCTACACAGACATTACACATTTTTGTCATGTTCCCTTCATTTGCTTAATCTATACTTCTGGTGCGGAGGAAACTCAGAAGACATGACTGCGATTGCTGCAAACTCAACCACGAACCCCGCGCCCACGCGCTATCATCCTGCTGTTGTTGCACTGCATTGGGTGATTGCCTTGCTGATTGTCGTCACAGCGTACTTGGCGATCGGGGGAGGCGAGGAGGGCCGTCGTCTGGGCGGTGCCACCATAGCCGGTCTCCCGATCTTGGGAATCCACATGATCTTGGGCATCCTCGTCCTGGTCCTGCTCGTTGTTCGTCTGGTGATTCGCTGGCGAACCCGGCAGCCAGCTTGGGCCACTGTCGGCAGCCCTATTTTGGACAAAGTCGGCGTGGTAACCCACTGGGGGCTGTATATCCTCACCTTTGCGATCACGATCACCGGTCTGATACTGGCCTTGCAGACCAATCGCCTGAGTCGGGTCTTTACGCCTTCAAGCGCGGCTCGCAACCAGTTCGCATCCGGGCAGCAGCAACCAGGACAGCTGCCACCTGGGGGCCAGTCCCAGCCCGGACAGTCTCTCCCCTTTGGACAGTTCCAGGGGGGTGAATTCCCTCGCGGCGGCTCTGAGGGCGGCTTCGCCAGGGGATCCTTCTCGAGGGGCGGAGGATTCTTCCTCGGCGCTTTCCACGGCCTCAGCTGGACTCTGTTATTGCTGCTGATAGTCCTGCACGTGGCTGCCGCGCTATATCACCAATTCTTGCGGAAGGATAACCTGCTCGGCCGCATGTGGTTCGGTCGCAGGTTTGCATGAACTGCAGAGACGAGACCTAGTCTCGTCTCTGCTTATTCTTGCTGGGGGACAGGGCGTGTGGATCCTAAATCAACTTGAAAAGGTGGAGCACGTAGAGTATGACCACGAGCACCAGGATCAATCCGCAGCCGCGCCAGACGATGTGCATCAGGTGCCCAAAGAAGTGCAGGAAGGCAGAAAGCAAGACGAGCACGGCCACCAGGATGATCGCCCAGCCAACCAGACTCAGGTTAATCGTGGAGAGGTCAATCGACATTGCGTTCCCTTTCGATCAGCCGGTCGGCTGTGCGCACGCCTCGACCGCGAACACGTGGCCGCCTTTGACCACCTGTTTCACCAGGTTCGTCCCGAACCGATAACCCAGATGCCGGTAATCCGGTATGTCCAGAATCAGCAAGTCAGCCCGTTTGCCCGCCTCCAACGATCCGATCCTGTCAGCCCGCCGGATGGCATGCGCCGCGTTCACCGTCGCTGCGGCGATTGCCTGGGCTGGTGTCAATCCCATGTAGCGGCAGGCCAGCGCGATCGCGAATTGCATCGACTCGTTCCATGCTGTGCCCGGATTGCAGTCGGTGGCTAGAGCCAGCAAACCGCCGGCTTCGATGATCTTCCTGGCGGGTGTGTACTGGAATTCCCCTAGCCCGAAGGGCGTGCAGGGCAGGGCGACCGCCACGGTTTCCGATTGGGCTAGCGCGGCGATATCTGCATCCGCTGTCTTGACCAGATGATCGGCCGAGACGGCGCCCAGCTCGGCCGCCAAAGCGGCACCCCCCAGGTTATCGAACTCGTCGGCGTGGATCTTTAGGGGGAAGCCTAGGGCCTTCGCCTTGGTCAGGATTTGGCGCGACTGCTCGAGTGTGAAAGCCCCCTGCTCGCAGAAGACATCCGCAAAGGGCAGAGGACGCTGCGGCGCATGCATCCTCCACCACTGCTCAACCCTCGGCAGCATTGACTTGCACAAGAGCCCGGTATAGCCTTGGGCATCATCCTTATACTCGGGCGCGATGGCATGGGCGCCCAAGAAAGTCAGTACCAGGTCCATCGGCAGTTCATCATCCAGCCTCAGCAGCGCCTCCAGCAATCGCAGTTCCGTCGCGGTCTCCAGCCCATAACCCGTCTTGGCCTCCGCCGTCGTTGTGCCATGCGCAAACATGCGCTGCAGCCGCCGGCGTGTGTCTGCGACCAGGTCTTCGGTCGTTGCGTTGCGTGTGCTCTTTACGGTTGACAGGATTCCGCCGCCTGCCGCCAGGATATCAAGATACTTTGCGCCCTCCAGCCGCATTTCGAATTCACGCGCCCGGTCGCCAGCCCAGATCACGTGAGTATGGGGGTCCACAAAGCCGGGCAGCACGACGCAACCTGTCGCATCGATGGCTTGTTCGTCGGGGTAGGCGGCCCGCAGCTCATCCGTGGCGCCCACTGCCGCAATCGTCCCGCCGCGCACCAGCACGGCGCCGTTTTCGATGAGTCCGAGGCTGCCCAACGCCTTTCCACGTTGCGGACCGCCGGCGAGGGTCAGAAGCTGCTTGGCGGAGTGGATGAGCATGATTCGGCTCTCAATCGTCGCCTTTGAAGCGCTTCATTTCTCCGCGGTGGCCCACAGATTCAGCATGAATTCAAAGTAACCGAACTTGACTTTCGTCATCTCGAAGCCCGCCTGCCCGAAATGCCAGCCCAGCAGAGGCAGCGTGTATGCGAAGGCATGCTCGTGGATCTCCTCGGCGCTCACCAGGTTGAGCCGCGCCATGGACTTAAGCAAGCCGTCCGACCAAGCCGCGGGCGTGGTCAGGACGACCATCCCGCCCGTCCTCAGGACGCGGCGGCTCTCCCTGAACAGCACGGCTAGACTGTCCGGATTGAGATGCTCCACCACAGCCAGCAGCGTGACCGCCTCAAAGTAGCCGCTTCTAAACGGCAGCCGCGGTTTGTGATTGAGATCCAGGTTGAAGAACTCGATCTGATTTTTGGCCGCCGTTTCCTGCGGCATAGGTAGCTGGTCGACCGCGAATTTCTCTGCGAATGCCGTGTGAGCCAGAAAGTAAGGAAAGGAGCCGCAACCAATATCCAGGATGCGGCCTGCCCGCAGCCGCGCAGGAATGAGGCCGTTCGCCCGGCGCGTCCGCAGCCGTGCGAGTGTTGGTTCGAGCAGCCCTCTGCCGCGCGTGTATTGTGGGGAAGGCCGGGACATGGACTATGGATCTCTTCAACCCAAGATCTGAGCGCATTATACGTGGTTTCCCGGGGTCTTCAGGGAGAGAAGTGACTTCAAAGGCTCGTGAAGTCTTGCATGCTACCTCTAGGAGGAACGAACGTGTTTGCCTGGCCTCGGCCGACGTCGTCGGCAGCTTGCTGGCTCCGTTGCGACCTGCCGGCGAGTTCCAGGAGAGTCTGTTTTCCTATCCGGATCCGTCACCGCGAGACAGCGCTCTTGCTATCCATCCGAGCATGCGTGGTAGAACAAAGATCTTTGATTGCATTTCAGCCAGGGCCAAGAGTGCAAAGCCATGGAAAACGGCTGCCATGAGTGTCACTACTAGAAAACCGAACCTGACGTAGATAAACGTGGACAGCACGGCCCCCAGCGACCGGCCTATCCCGAACCCCACCAGATTGAGAGCCATGACTGTGCCGCGTGCCCGCGGCATGGTCTCGGTCATCATGGGCAGTTGGCTGACCACCATGTATTCGAATGTGAGATAGAACAGGAACAGGCCGACCAGCGCTCCGGTCGGCGTGTGGCCGGCCCACGGCAAGATCAATGAGGCGGCGATGCTGCCCGTCAGACCTAGCGCAACTGCCCGCGGCTTGCCGATGCGGTCAGTCACCAGCGCCACAAGCCCCTCCCCGCCCAGTTCCGCCACGCCAATCACGGCCGAGGCGCCAGCCAGCGCCGCGATCTGCAGCCCAAATGAGTCAGCCAGCCATACCCCGAACACCAGATTGACCATCTCGTTGGCCGCGCTAGCCCACAGCCCGATCGAGATGCCGGCCAGAACAGGCACGGAGGCTAGAACGGCGCGCCAGTCCAAGTGTGAACCTTCGCTGGTGGACGCTGCCGGTGTTTGCGGGATCATCCACCAGATCGCCGCGAACATGCCGACGCCCAGTGCCGCCAGCACCGGGAAGGGCGCCGCCCATCCGAAATGGGCAATTAGTAGACCCATCCCTGGTACGCCGACGATGAATGCCAGCGACCAGGACATTTCGGTGACGGCTAGTGCGGTGCCGCGCTGTTGGTAGGCAACGCGGTCACCGAAGTAGGCATGCACTGTTGGGTCGAACATCGACTTGCCGAGCATTGCCAGGATCAGCGCTGCGGCAAAGGTGGCCAGTCCGGGCCGCGCCGCCACAAGGCACATGCCTAGCGTGAAACTCGCAATGCCTGCCAGCATTCCGAATCTGCGGCCGCGCAGAGCGGCGGCCGGCGCGAAGATCGGCCCGAAGATGCCGGCCATGTTGCGGCCTGCCAGCGCAAAGGAGATGGCGGTCACATCCACGCCGAGGCCGCGCGCAAAGATGGATAGAAACGGATACACCATCCGGTGCATCGTATTCAGGATGATGCGCAGCAGCGCAATGACGATGATCTGGGTTCTTACCTTCATCGAGCGGGCCTATACGTCGTAACCGGGAGCCGGACGGAAGCTGAGTTTGGAGCCGGGTGTCCTGGATTCTATCAGGGACGTCACCTTTGGGCGCGCTGCTGTGCCCGGCGCATGCCGCCCGCAAACGTACACAAAGAACACACACTTTTCTTGCTTGATTCTTGCGACCACATAGTATGATTGCGCCGTTCAATACATGAAGGAGCAACCCAATGAGTAGATTGTTGAAGTCGATCCTTGGCATTTTGGCTGTTTTGGTCATCATAGGAGTTGTGCTGGCTGCCGTATTCGTATGGTGGAATCATGCGCCCCTTGCAATCAGCCGCCGCCTTGCCCAGGCCCAGCCGAATGCTACGCCCGTACCCAACGGCCAGAACGGACCGACCATGCCCTACGGTTTTCAGGGCGATCACCGTTTCTACTTTCAAGGCCGCGGTTTCAACCGCCCGATGATGGGCGGACGTGTCTTTGGACGGATGGGCGGCTTCGCCCCCTTCGGCTTCGGCCTGTTCCTTGTGGGCGGTCTGCTGCGCTTGATAATACCATTGGCCGTACTTGCCCTGGTGGCTCTCCTGTTCTATCAGCTGGGGAAGCGTGCTGGCGCATCGGCAGGGGGCTCGACGCCTCCTTCCTCCAATCTCCCAACGCCCCCACCTGGACGCAAGGTCGCCAAGATCTAGTCGCAGCCGTCGGTTCCGTTTCGAAGGTGCAGGAGCAGGGCACTTCCCTGCTCCTGCCTGTTTAACTCGGCGGCGCACCTCACCCGAGCGGCTCCCGAACGCTAGATGCAACCAGGGCCCTCGCACCGCCGTGGCGACCGCACGGGCTGACCGCCCTGCCATGCGATCCATTCCTCGCTGGTATCCAGTTCCGAGCCCGTTCGGGCTTCGGCGCTCGTCTTGTCTCGGGGATCGGTTGCCAAGTCCGGCAGCCTCCTGGCGGGTATGCCCGTTCTCAGCCGCCGCCACCCCCGTAACCACTACGCGAAACATTGACAAAAGGGGGGAATCCCGTATACTTTCCTTTCCAGCGGGAGTCGCGGGGTGTCAGTGAGCGAGTCACATCCAGCTGCTAAGCCCTTCTGGGGCCTATCATGAAAAGACCTGTCTTGATCGTGACGGCCAACTTGGAGCTGGGGGATCTGATCGGCAAGTCCCTTGCCGAAACCTTTCAATACGATGCGCGTCACTACCGCGACCCGGAATCGGCGGTCGCCTTCCTGCAGGCTCATGGGGACTGCGGACATGCGATCATCGAGGCCGCAATTGGTGAGAAGCGCATCCTCGAACTCGGCCGCGCCCTCCGAACGATCAAGCACAACATCAAGCTCGTCTTGATTTCACGCAGCAAGCCTTCCCGCCGCCTGGACGAAATCCTCCCTTGGAGCCTCCTGCGTCAGCCTTTCCTGCTGCCCGACATGCTCGCGCTCCTCGATGCCGCCGCACCCACCATCATTGATCTCGAGTCGCTGCCGGCCGCCAGCGCGCCGACCCTGACGTGGCTCGATGACCGCCTCACCGCGGCCAAGACCCTGGAGGGCCTGGCAGCCTCCTACAAGGTCCAGGAAGTGATGCTCTTCCGAGAGAACGATCTCTGGGCCTGCGCGGGCAGTCTCAGCAAGTCGTCGGTAGCCGAGATCAAGGACCTGGTGCTCAGCAATGTCGACTCGGACCAACAGTTCGATTTGTTGCGCTATATGCGCCTGCGGAACATGGACCATCAGCACGGGTTGTGGGCCAAGCTCCTGCTGGTGAACGTGATCCTTGCTGTGATTTATGATCTCGATACGCCCTTCGGCGAGATGCGCAAGCAGACCAACGCCGTCGCTGACGCCCTCGCTCGCCCGGTGCTCGCCGATTACGGTGGGGAAGCGCTGCTTGCCTTGCCCGACGAGAATCATCTGCTCCGTCCCGGCCGGCATGCAAAAAGGCCTCGAGGGGCGTCTCGTTCCTCCTCCCAGTTGAGCTTCTTGAATTCGCTGGAGTCCCGCGAAGACTACTACGAAACCGAGCAGCGAGACCCGCGCCTGGAGCGCCCCGCCCTGCCTATGGCCGGATCCGACACCGAGGAAGAGACCGATGCTCCCGTCGGATTTGCCGCACCCCGTCGCCGGCGGCGAGGCTCGCCCAGTCGGTACTCCACCTCGCACACTGACGATTCCGAAACGGAGAACGCGGACCTGCCCGACTTTGTCGACCGGCACGAAAACCTGGCAGGCAGAGACACCGCCCCGGCCAATGTACAGGGCCTCGCTTACTCATGTCTGCTCACCCCCCGGTTTGAGAGTCATCGCCTCACGGGCGATTTGGCCGAGATCCTCCGGGGCGCCCTGCCGCAGGTCTGCATTGCCTACGGCTGGCGCCTCGAGTTCATGGAGGTCGTGCCGGATTGCCTTCACTGGGTTGCGGTCGTGCCGCCTACGGAGGCGATCGCCAACCACGTTGAGCGCGTTCGACGCATGACTTCTGGGTCCATATTTGATGAGTTTCCCGAGTATTTGAGACAGAACTTCTCGAAGGATTTCTGGGCGCCTGGCTACGCCGTGATGGCCGGGAGTGATCGACATACGCCCGAGCAGATCCGTTCCTACGTCCTGACATACCGCGAGCGCGCCTCGGGTGTGCAGGCCCGCCCGCCGCGCGACGGGAGGAATAGGGATAGCGGTTTCAACCGCTCCTCCGGCACATTCCTGGACGACTAGGTTTCGCCCGCGAGCCCGCCAGCGACTGGCGAGCGCGGTTTGGAGAGGGATCTTGCGGTCCGCATAGAAGTCTACGATGGCGGAAATCACTCGGAAGCGAGTCAGCGAAATACTGCGGATAGCCTTCGATCTGCTGTGGTTCGAGCCCGAAGGCCTGTATTTGCGCGAGATTCTCGACCACATGAGCAAGCACTATGATCTCACGGATGAGGAACTGGGGGCTTTTCCATTTGCTCCGCGGTTTCCGCGCTACGAGGTCATCATCCGCATTGGATCCATCCCCCTGGCCCGCGCCGGCTGGCTGGTAAAGACCAGCAAGGGCAGATGGCAGCTCACAGAGAAGGGCCGGTGGGAATCAAAGCAGTTCTCCAATGCCGAGGACTTCTTCCTCACCGCCGTGCACGAATACGAGGGTTGGAAAGATCGCGAGGCGGCCCGCAAGGAGCGCTTCGACTTTCTGGCTGTCGAACGCGCCGAGGAGCGTGCCCGCGAGCAGATCCAGCACTACTTGGAATCAATGCAGCCGTCTGAGCTCCTGAGCCTCGTCGGCGAACTGCTGCGCGGCCTCGGTTTCTTTGTGGTCTGGACCGTGCCTCCGGAGCAGTGGGATGGACAGGTGCACGTTATCGCACGCACTACTCCCATTGGCATCACCGGCGGCCGCGTCGTCGTCCATGTCAATCATGCCGGGCAACCTGCGACGGTCGAGGGTCTCCATGCGTTCCTGTCCAACGTCGACGACGAGGATCACGGGGTTTATATCTCCCTGGGTGGCTTCACCTCGCTGGTCAGGCAGGAAGTGTATCTGCGTTCTCACTCCAATGTCCGGTTGATCGACCTCGATGAGTTCATCGAGCTGTGGCTTGGAAGCGCGCAGAAACTCTCACCGGAAGCCCGCAAGCGCCTGCCGTTGAGGCCGGTCTATTTCCTATCTCCGCCCGAAACCTAGGTTCCCCAGCTGCCCATCCCGGCTTCGCCGTGTACCTCCACCTTGCGCCGAGACCGGAGCACATCACCTGTGCCGGTCTTTTTCATCTTGATGATGCATATCGCAGCGGTGAGCCGCTGCGTCGGCCGCCTCGCTCTACCCGGTCCGGTCCTGCCCTCGTCGCTGTCTCTCCCCAACGCCAGCACATTGCCCATTTTCCACCCGCTGGTACTCCCCGCCTCAAACGGCTATCAACAAAATTGGATAGTTATGGTATTATTTGGCGCCTAGCTCGAGGAGGCAGACATGCGTCAAAAGGTACAAGTCTACGTTGGCACCAGCAAGGGCGGATTCGTTTTCGAGAGCGATCGGTCTCGCAGGAAGTGGCAGACCAGCGACATTCACTTCAAGAGTTGGAACGTCATGCACATGCAGCTGGACCCGCGCGACCAGCGCCTGCACGCCGCTACCGCCCACTTTGTCTACGGGCCGACCACACACTACTCTGACAATTTCGGCCAGACTTGGATGCAGGCCCGGCAAGTCCCGACTATCACACGGCCTTCCAAGTCTGGACGGCCCATGAGCACCGTCGAAGAGATGTTCCGCTCTGAGAGTGGGGAGAACCTGAAGGATACGCCCGAGAAGATGATCAAGGTCTGGAACATCACACCGGGGCGCACCAGTGAGCCCGGCGTTCTCTACGCTGGCGCCCAACCGGCCTCGCTCTTTGTCTCCCGCGATCGCGGCGAGACCTGGACCATGAACGAGAGCCTCTACGATCATCCGCACCGCGGGAACTTCAGCCCCGGCGCGGGTGGCTTTTGCCTGCACACGATCCTGCTCGATCCCAGCAACCCTCAGCGCATGTACATCGCCATTTCCGCCGGCGGCTGCTATCGTACGGACGACGGCGGGCAGACTTGGGCTCCGCACAACAAGGGTGTCCGTGCCAGCTACAATCCCAATCCATACCCTGAATACGGCCAGTGCGTGCACCGCATCGCGATGCACCCATCGAAGCCCGATGTGATCTATCAGCAAAGCCACGACGGCATGTACCGCAGCGACAATGGCGGGAAGGATTGGATTGACGTAGGTGAAGGCAAGTTGCCGACGCGCTTCGGCTTTCCCATCGTCGTTCACCCTACTGAACCGCGCACGATCTACGTGGTGCCTGAGGAAAGCCAGGAGTACCACATGAGCCCGGAGGCAAAGTTCACGGTATGGCGCAGCAAGGACGCCGGCGAATCATGGCAGCCAATGCACAAGGGCTTGCCCGACAACGCCCGGCTGGTGGTGCTGCGCGAAGCCATGGCCACCGATGCCTTCGAGGACGCCGGTATCTATGCCGGGACAAATACCGGCCAACTGTTCTACAGCCGAGACTCAGGTGACACTTGGGAATTGATGGCGGATTACCTGCCTCCCATCCACTCCGTCGAGGCCGCCGTAGTGGAGAACTGAACCGAGAGACTTCAGCCAGCAGATTAGGGGACGGCGGTGGTCGCGGAAAAATGAAGGTGGGCGGGTGTTCTTCCCCGCCCACCTTCATTTTTCGTCATCCTTTCCGTTTGCCTGAAAGGAAAGCGGAAAGGATGGCATCTTGGCTCGCCGCAGTCCTCGGATTTCCGATGACGGAGACGGTGCAGATGCGCCCGCTCGCATCGCACCGGCCTCTCGAGCTCTTTTTCAGGGCAGCGTGTATTCGACGTATAGCAGGGGTCGGTCCGAATTCATCACGGCATCGCCGGCAATGAACGCATCATAGTCCGCGACATGGTTATTGTTGTCGTCCATGCTGAAGCGCAGCCGGAACTGCGTCGTGCCCGCCAGATTGATGAAGGTGTAGTCTGCCGTCGGAACGACTAGTTGATACCATCCGGGCTGCGAGCTGACGGGGGTGAAATGGCCGAGTACGCTCGCCGAGGCGGCCGCCTGAAAATCCGTCAGCCCTAGACTGGCCGTGCCGAAAGCGCCCTTCCGAATATCGGCCAGCAGGCCACCATGGGTGCTGAAGGGATCCGTGCCAACCACGGCTGCCTTCTTGATCTTCAGTGTCACCGTGCGGATCAAGGCGTTATCCGGCAGGCTGGATGTGTTGAAAGACAAGATCGAACGGTATTGTTTGTTGGCCGCATCGTCGCCGAGGCGAAGGGTCCCGGCTGCACTCATGCTGCCTCCCATGTTGCCGGCCTCTGCGGATTCGAGCACCCAGCCGTCATTGGCCGCCGCGGACCGGGAGGACACGAACCGGCTCAGCTTGCCGTACATCAGCACGCGGTTGTTGCCCGAGTCTGCCGCCCACAGGACTCTGGCAGACTGGTCATAGAACACTCCCCATGGAGTGTTCAAGGTCGCGGCAGAAAGGCCTCCGGTGTTGGGTGTGCCTGTCGTGAAATTCGGTTGGCCGAGCACGTAGGTGGCATTTGCCCCGTTTGTCAGGCTGGCCGCCGAATTGAACGCCGTAACCCGGCTGTTGTTCAAGTCCGCGACGTACAACCGTCCAGTCGAGTTATCCACGCCCACGCCGGTCGGAAAGTTCATCCCAGCGCGAGTTGTCGCCGGCCCGCCGCTCGTGAAGCTCGACTGTCCGAGAACCGCACTTGCGTTGGCGCCGTTGGCTAAGGAGGCGGCGCCAGCAAAACGCAGGACACGGTTATTGAAAGCATCGGCAACCCACAGCCGTCCGCCGGCATCTGCAAAGACAGCATAAGGCCAGTACATGCCGCTCCGAGTCGTGGCGAAGGCGGTGCTGGTGAAGTTGGTCTGACCAAGCACTCCGCCGGCGCTGCCACCGTTGGCCTTGGCTGCCGCGTTGTCAAAGCGCAAGACGCGGTTGTTCATCGTATCGGCCACCCACAGCCGTCCGCCCGCATCCACGCGTGCGTCGAAGGGCAGGGACATCCCGCTCGCGCCTGCGTGGCCAATGTTATGAGTGAAGTCGCTCTGGCCCAGCACCCCGTTCGCCTTGGTGCCGCTGGCGATCGCCGACGCGTGGTCGAAGCGCAGCACGCGGTTGTTGTAAGTATCCGCCACCCACAGTCGTCCGCCCCCGTCCACAAATACCGAGCCGGGCTTGCTCATCTTGCTCTGAGAGACGGCAGCGGAGCTGCTGGTGAAGTTCGGCTGGCCGAGCACTGCTTCAGCCGCCGCGCCGCTCGTCAGGGAGGAGACGGAGGCGAATCGAAGCACGCGGTTGTTGCTGGTATCGACGACGAAGACCTTGCGGGTGGTCGGGTCGACCGCCACGTTGAAGGGACCATTCATGCGAGTTGAAGTGGTCGCAGGGCCGCTGCTCGTAAAGTTCGTCTGGCCGAGCACCAGCGTGGCGGCCTGGTGGCTGCTGGGCGCGAAGTATGCACGCGCCGGGATCGCCGGCAGCAGCAACAGCGCGGCAACGACCAACAGCGACTTGACGGCACGATGAGCGGATTTCCTGGCTGGCATGCTGCCTCCTATGGGTAGACAATTCTCTGCCGCGACTGAAGTCGTGCATAGTGCGAAGGCGGCACAAGTCGTCTCCCTGGGGAGGATACGCCGGATCGGGGCGCGGCGGATTTCACGGGCTCCCCAAATCGATCCAGTGAGTAGTCGGTGGGGGATGCGGGAGCCAAACGGCCGCCACTATCCGGTACTTGGACATCGCTGGGCGGCCCTCGGCGCGTGCCGATCGAATACGCTCACGATGCCCTTGAAGGTCTGTCCCATTTCGGCGCGGCTCGTAGGCGTGGGATAGAGCACGTGGACCACCAGGTTGTCCCTTTGGACGATCGCCGGTCTCACGGACGCACATCCCGCCGTGAGACTCAGGCGGGCTGCTAGGGCACACACGACCAACAGATGCTCCTTCATGCCAAAGCTACTACCGATCCAACTGAATGGCCGCTTAACTCTGCTTCACACCGTGTCATTGCGAGCGTAGCGAAGTCCGGGGCCTCTCCAGGGCGAGCGGCCGTTGCTGTTCTTTGCCGGCGAAGCCATCTCGAGTCCCGGGTTCATCATCCTCAATCTCAAATCGTCAATCTCAAATCGTAAATTCCCTTACCTCTTCATCACCCTGTACTTCACCCTGTGCGGCGTCAAGTCCTTCCCCAGCTTTTCCCTCATATACGCTTCGTAGTCTGACCAGTTGCCGAGGAACAAGCGCGCCTGGCTCTCACCTTCGAAAACCAGGATGTGCGTGCAGATGCGGTCGAGGAACCAGCGGTCGTGGCTCACCACCATGGCGCTGCCCGCGAATTCCTCGAGCGCCTCCTCCAGCGCCCGCAGTGTGTTGACATCGAGATCGTTCGTCGGTTCATCCAATAGAAGCACGTTTGCGCCCTCGGTCAGCATCTTCGCCAGGTGCACGCGGTTGCGCTCGCCCCCTGACAG
>JBGPAT010000004.1:0-23580 GCA_041480885.1 Anaerolineae bacterium | reverse complement strand
GCATGGCCTTCTCGTGGATACTTGGTCAGCCCATAAAGGATACTCTGTGCGGCACCAAAGTGCTTTGGAAAAGTGACTACGACTTGATCGCGGCCAACCGCGGCTACTTTGGGGATTTTGATCCCTTCGGCGATTACGACCTCATCTTCGGTGCGGCAAAACTCAGCCGCAAGATCGTCGACGTTCCTATTCGGTATCGCGAGAGGACGTACGGCACAACCAATATCTCGCGCTGGCGACATGGCGCCCTTCTATTCAGGATGGTCGGGATCGCCGCAAAGCGGCTGAAGTTCGTCTAGGTCCGCCTCACCTATGAACGTAGGTTTGTCAAACTGGCACAGCTAGTCTGCACCGAAACGACATCCGCCGCCCTACGCCCTGCGCCACTTTCCGGCCCAGTCGTCCGGAGTCTCGCGGCGCGGCGGGGCTCCCTCCCTAATTGCAGCTGGTTAAGTCGATGAGGCGGCGGAAGTCCTTGGTGTAGTCCTTTTCGCTGTGAATCCCATTCACTTGTCCGACCTGCTTCACACAGGGCGCTAGGAACAACGACTGTGCCGCAGGCGTCAGGCCGCTCCAGTAATCGCTATCGAAGTACGCGTAGGCAAAGCCGGCCGCGCGCAACTTCTGTGGATCGGGCGCATCGGTCAGGCTTTGCCACGCCGGCGACCGCGTATACCAGCTGGGTGACGAGTCCGTGAATCGGCCGAACACCGTCGGCGCTCGGAACGGTACTGGATCAAAAACCCAGGCCCCCTCCCGAAGCTTGTTCCAATATTCCGCGGACATTTTGGCGTCCATCGGTGTGATGAACGTCGCATAGACGGGCCTTTGGATTGCCGCCAGTTGAACACCGAACAGCACGAGGCCCCCAAGCGTCGCGGCCAGACCTCCAGTGACGGCGCCGATCTTCCAAGAATCCGCTCGCTTGCGCGCCCAGATCCACACCAAAGGCACGGCATAGAGAGTACAAACAAAAAACCAATCTCCCATCAATCGGGGCGTGGCGGTGAATAGAGGCCCCTTGAAGGCCACGAAAAGTGCGATCAGCGTACCGGTCGACCCGGCGATCAGAGAAGACTCAAACCAATTGCCTACCCGCAACGATTTCCATCCCCACGCAATCACCAGCGGCGTCAGCAGGATCACCGGGCCGATCTCCGCCAGACCCGCTGCCAATTGTGATGGATCCAGTATAGACAGAGATCCCAAGTGCGCCGAGACAATTGAAGGCGGCCAGACAACGATGGGCGTTGTATCGAAGTAGCTCGACATTGCCCTAGCCCCTCCCAACAAGGTTCCGGCGATTTCCGTGAGCATTCCGCCCTGAAGAACTGCGATCAGGACTGCTATGCCGGTGATACCGATCCACAGCCAGACGTCTCGTCTCAATTTTGCCTTGGGCCCGGTGGCTGCCGTCACCCCAACTACGATCACGAAGCCCAGGCCCAATAGCAGGAATGCGATCTCGTTTGCGATGGCCAGAGAGCCAATCAGCGCTGCCGATACAAGTGCTGCGCTCCGGTGGCGCCATCGTTGTGCCGTCAGCAACAGCAGGAGCATAATAAGCGCCCCTGAGCTGGCAATACCCGTATACGCCATGATGTACGGGGGGTTGACGCCCGTATAGAATGCAAACGGGAACGGGAGGGGTCCTGCCCCATCGATCTTCCAGTTCCCCACCATGGCAGTTGCAAGATTGGGCGCCGACGTCGCCGCCGACCCGATCAGCATGATATGTCCGGAAATATGTTGGAGCCAGGACGGCGGCAGCAGTAGCAGCAACCACCGGGACCCGCCTGAGAAGGCAAGCATGCAGCCCGTAAGGAAGGCCGCCAGCCGACTGCCTGTCAATCGGTACGCCCACATGCCCGCCAAGATCAACGGTAATGCAAGGAACAGCCCTCGCGCCAGGTCCAGCGCACTCCAAGGAAACGCGCCTCCAAGCCGCATGACTTCCGCGGAGAATAGCAGCAGCAGGTAGTGATAGCCGAAATTCAACGCAGGATTCAGTGCAAAATGCGGCGGGATGTCGCCCGCCGCCATTAGTGAGATGGTCGGCAAGTTCTGATAGTCGTCGAATATGCCCAAGCCGCGCCCGATAGCATTGAAAAGGAGCGTGAGGACCACCAGAATCAACCATTGCCCTGCAGATGGTCTGAGGTGCAGGCTCTTTCGAAACGCTAGGGCGCTTATTGATCCCGCAACAAGAATGAGAGCAGCCGATGCCCAGAAAGATACGGGGACGGGCATGGCATGCGCCATCACGTTGGCCAGCCAGGGCTGCAAACTGAGGCCGAGGCCCAGCCCGACCATCGCCGACTCGGTGCGACGCAGTCGGAAAAGCGAGGCCGCCAGCAGCCATCCGCCCAGCGCCCACTGGGCCGCCCAAATGCCTAGCAATGCAATCTCGCCGAGCCCGTTCATGGATTGGATCGCCGGCGCGGCGCCATAGCCAGGATCCGTATCAGCGTGACCGAGTCATCCTGAACGTTCCCACTAATGAATTCGGGGCGGATTTCGTTCTTCGCCCGCTCGAATCCGGCAGGGTCCTGCTGAAGGATTTGGATTTCGACTTTCTCAAAATATCTCTCGAACACACGGCGGTAATCCTGCAAGCGAAAGCGGTTGTGGTTGCTGGTCGGGTTGAGCCATCGGCGCCAGATTTCTTCCGAATATTTCAGCATTTCGAACGGATACTTGAAGAAGTGGTCGCGGAGATCCACGAAGTGAATGTGCAGGCCGTCTGGCTCGGTCCACTCCGAAAGGGCCCTCGTCGTACCATCGACATCTTCGAGGTGTTCGTAGACTGAATTGCTGATCACCAAATCGACGCTTGGATATTCCCGCGAGGGCTTGATGTAACGGATATCTTGCTCGACCAGTTTCATGCGTTCGCCGCGCGGTCGGGGCTCGGCAGCGTCGGAAGCGATGTAGGCCCCATACTTCGGCAGCAACCACATGTTGTGGGCATTGTCAGGGGAGGCGTATGTATCGCATAGTAGCACCTGGCGCGCACCGGCTTCAAGCAATCCCACCCCGGTGTCGTAGCGCCCTCCATATCCAAATAGCAGGACGCGCTTGTCGCGCAAGGTCTGGTGCCGCGTCGCCAACAAATCCGTGTATCGCCTCGCGGCCGCCTCGGGATCCGCCGTCTCGAGGCCGGGTTGGATGATCAGTGAGCGCAACAGCAGGAATCGCGTCAGCTTCTCGGGTAGAAAGTGACGAACAACGCGCGGCAGGACATATGGCAGATTCATAAACGGGATTCACGGCAGCGGAGTGGAGCAATCGCCGGAGACCGGCTGCGGGACCAGCAACTCTACCTTTACATCGGTAAGGGTGTCTTTTTCCTGATAATAGCACAGCACGGGTTTGGCCACCCACTTCACCCAGGCATTGTTCTCTTCACCAAATCCGTAGTCGCTGTCGCGGATGGGCGTGCGCAGAGGACTGCTGATGATCAGCGAGAAGCGATGGGCAGCCAGATCACGATAGAAAGGTTGGAAGTATGCCAGATTTTCGCTCAGGGCTTCATCCATCATGCGCTTCTTCTCATAGTCTTGGATTAGCTGCACGTCGCTGAGGTACCCAAACGTCAGGAGTTGCCGTTGATCCATGAACAACACGGGACCCCGAGCCTGTGCATCTCTGATATTGTCGCGCAGCTTTACAAGGCTGTCGCTCACCGCCGATTCGCTCGGAAGGGATCCGAGGTCCCGGGGCCTCTGAACATCCGCCAGCACCGCCAGCCAATTTGCATCCTGTGCGAAGCTTATCGGTCGCAGTGTCATAAGAGGCCCGTACGCCGGGATTGTCACCAGCAATAGGAACGCGCCCCGCATCCAGCCGCTCGATCTCAAAATCCCGACCAGCCCGCTTGCACCCAGGGCGCGCCAGGCTAGCGCGGCCGTAAACAGGAGCCCAATCAGAAACATATCCATGTTGTGCAAGTCGCCCCCGCCCCCGATCTTGGTGCTGACGACCAAACCCACCGCGAGAAAGGCCGCCAACGGAAGTATCGTGGCGCACTTCTGCAACAGGTTCAGTTTCCACTTCGCTGTCGCCACGCAGAGCAGCACTAGTAGAAGGGGCCCGACCGCGAAGAGCAGCCCGAGAAGTATTCCGCTTGCGTAGGTAGCGTTCGGAAATAGGCGATACCACAGCAGCGGCTGCTTCGTCGATGCGGCGGTAGTCGTACTCAGACCGGTTCCCGCTTGAGCGAATCCGGCTAGGATACCGACTGCGCTGCCAAGCAATCCGCCCATCCCGAATGCGACGGAGCGTCTCCACGTCGTTGCGTGGATACCCCCACCGACAAGAGTGGCGCCACCCATTTCCAGCATGATCGCCCACATTGCTGGGGCGAACATCCAAGTGAAGCGGCTGATCTCTGCAAAATAGCCCGCGAGTGCCACCAGGACGGCAGCCGTCCACGTTGATTGTCTCCACGCCACCGCAACCAGGATTCCGCAGAGCAGCAGCGGCGCATGAATTGGGCCCTGGCTGAGGAACATGAAACCCCAAATTCCGGCCAATATCCACCATCTGTCATGATGCCCTTCAATTGACCAAAAAGCCAGCCAGCCTAGGACTAGGTACGGCACAATCGCCACAACCGCCAGCCACAATCTCTCACCCAGAATTGAAACCTGCGGAAGGAGAAACGGCAGCCCGCCCGCGAATTGGCGACCGATGTCCAGATAAGCCGCCGGCTCTTGCCCGGTGGAGTAGAGATAAAGATGCTTGCCAAACAAGAGCGAGTAATCCCATAGACGGTTGCCCTCGGACCAGCCCAGTGAGAAGGGATAGCTGGTTACATTCTGCAAAGGCGCCGCCAGTGCAAATGCTGCGCCAGGAAGTAACCCGCCCAAGGCAATGCCCCACCACGTCCATGCACGATCGCGATCCGGCGTGATCCAAAATGCGATAGACAGACTGGAAAGGCACCACATGACCAGCCGCAAGTATGGTCTGCTGAAAACGACTCCCCAAGATGAATACTGCAGGAACCAAATGGGTAGGATCATGAAGACTGCTGCCGCGGCCCAACGCACTGAACCCAGCCGTTCACGCACCTGGGCAAGCGTCCTCGAGAACGCGTTGAACGTCTTGCCTCCCCAGACAACCCAGCCGAGAGCGGCAAGGGCTAGCACGCAGCATACGACAAACAGCAGGAACGCTAAGCCCCATCTTATGGAGAACTGGCCTAGCCAGGCACCCGTTCCCCACGCCACGCCATGAAACTCAGCTGCGGCCCCGTACAGCAAGCCGGCCGCCGCCACAACGAGCGCAATTGCCAAAAGCCGGGCTGCACCACGCAACTTCATCGCCCGCCTATGCCGCTCGTTGCCTTCTGCCGGGCTCCTCGCATTGATGCGATGTTGTGGATGACGCTCAAGTACTTCTCGCACATGATGTCGATTGTGTACGAGCCCGCAATTCTCCTGGTGGCCGCCTCGCCCATTCGCCTGCGCAATTCGGGACTACTTATCAATTGCACAAGGGCTGCCGCAAGCGCATCGGAGTCTTCGGGTGGGACAAGCAAGCCCTGGACGTCGTCCTGGACGACTTCCTCCACACCTTCCACACGCGTTGCCACCACAGAAAGCCCCGTTCCCATTGCTTCAAGCAGTGCCACCGGAAGCCCCTCCCAGCGCGATGGCAGCACGAAAATATCGGCGCACTCTAGGAGCTGCGCAACATCATTTCGATTTCCCATTAGTCTTATCTTGTCGGAAAGCTTCAGTTCGGTGATCTCAGTCTCCAGTTGCCGGCGCAGTCTGCCCTCGCCACAAATGCAAACGCGAGTGTTCGGGAATTGTCTGAGTACTGCCGGGAGGGCGCGGATCAGGAACTCGTGCCCTTTCTGGTACACCAGCCGCCCCACCGATATCAGGAGTACCCCGTTTGACTCCATCCCGACCTCTCTGCGCAGCTCGGACCGATTCACGATTTCTTTGACCACGGGTGGGATTCCGTTCGGAATGACCCTGATCCGCCCCGGATTCGTTCCGGCTAGGGCTGCTTGCTCGCGGGTCTTGTCCGAAACGCTGACCAGGACGCTGGCAATCCCGAGATTGGTCAGGCCCGCATGCAGTCTTTCGATCCAGCGGGGAAAACCCTCGATGATTCCATGGTGCGTTGCAATCCGGACCCGCACGCCGGCCAGCCACGCCAGTGGCAGGGCCAGAAGATTGCTGTCGTATGTGAAGGTTTCTATGACGTCAAAGTGTCCGCGCCTCAATAAGCCCCAGAGTCTGAAGAGCCCGATGGCTAGGGCCCCGGCCTTATCGAGAATCGTTCCATCGGGACCAACGGTAGTTAACGTCAGCAAGCGAAAGCCCAAGCCATCCTGCCAAACCTCTTGCAGACCCTGCTTGTCGTAGAAAAACGCGGCGGTGACACGATGCCCGTGAGCATGGAACCACCGGGCCTGATCCAGTAGAAGCTTCTGTGCCCCACCCATTGCCATCTGGGTTCCAAAGAAAAGAATCGAGTATTTGCGCCCCAAGGCGTCTTGCCCTTTCGCTGGTTCGCCCGTCAGCATCATCAATCTATCGATCCGGCTCAAGAAGCGAGTACCCTCGCGTGAGCAAGACCGCGAACTCTATCGGACCTGCAACCATGTCAATTCCGGGACCATAGATGTCTTTTCAGGGCCGTGATCCGACCTGCGGCGCCCGCGCCCAGCAATCCCACCAACAGGTAGCCCAGAGCCTGTGCGTGTGCTGGTCGATTCTCAAGTACGCGCACGAAATACGTCCGCGCCTCGCGCACTCGGCCGCTCCGCATTGATTGCACACCAGCGGCGTAGTAGATATTCGCCAGCGCTTGCTGCCGAAGGGGCCGCAAACGCGCGGGCTCGCGATCCACAGCGCGTCTGACAACACCCTCTAGATTGCACACTCTCTCTGCAAGCGGCAGGCTGGCCAGCAGACTGCCTTCGTGCAGCCGCAAAGTTGCAAGCTTCTCCCGGACGCAGCCGACAGGAAACTGCGCCGCGACCCTCAACCAAAGATCCCAGTCCTCAACTGCCCGCGTTCCTGGCGATTCGTCGAAGGTTCCAACCGCATCGAAGACACGCCTCGCAATAACCGGTGTCCCGGAGGCGATGAAGTTGTGCAGAAAGAGGCTCTCAAGTATGTCACCTTCCTGCATGGGAGAATTCAGAGGATCTGACTTCTGCCCCGAATCGGATTCAAACCACTCGGTTTCACAGACGGCCCACGCGAGACCTCTCGAAAGCAACAGTTTCATCTGCATCTCGATCTTGCGTGGAGTCCAATAATCATCAGCATCTACGAAAGCAACGTAATCACCTTGCGCTGCCATGATCCCTTGATTCCGGCGCGGCCGCCCACGATGCTCCTGATGAAAGTATCTGACGGCGGGACCACATGAGCGCGCGATCTCGGCCGTCGCGTCCGTAGATCCGTCGTCTATGAGGAGCACCTCCAAGACCGGATGCGTCTGCGCCATAACGCTCTCGAGCGTCTGGCGGATCCAGCGCGCGGCATTGTAAGCACCGATAACTACCGAAACCCTGGCCTCGGAATCAGGTGCGCTCAATA
The DNA here is from genome assembly GCA_041480885.1 of Anaerolineae bacterium. GTDB lineage: Bacteria > Chloroflexota > Anaerolineae > Anaerolineales > Villigracilaceae > Fen-1038. The sequence continues at coordinate 16,009 of JBGPAT010000004.1, read as the reverse complement.
GCTTTCACCCCGAAAGTACTTTCGAGTACAGGGTCAGGTGGTCCTGGGCGATTGCCGTCCAACTCCACTCCCGCTGACCAAGCTGGTATGCATTTTTTCCCATCCGCAGGCGTCGGCGGCCATCGTCCGCCAATGAGCACATAGCCTGTGCAAGGGCATCTGCGTCATTGGGTGGGATCAGGATTCCCGTTTTGCCATCCAGAACCATCTCATTGAGCCCGCCCACATCTGTCGCAATTACCGGCCGGCCGAAGGCATAGGCTGTGGCGATGACGCCCGATTGGCTCGCCTCCGTATATGGTATCACGACCATTTGCGCCCGTTGCATCAGTGTGGCCACTTCCTCATCTGCTAGATATGTGTTTATGATCTCGATCCGTGAGCGGTCAACCTGTGCCATCCACCGAGGCAGGTCGCCGCTGCCCGCGATCACGAGTTTCCAGTCATCCAGGTTGCCACGCAGGCCCGAAAAAGCAGCGATCAGGATATCCAACCCTTTATAGGCTTCGATTCGCCCAAAGAACAGGATCACTTTCTCCGTTTTTACGTGCTTGCGCTTGTCTCGGGTGAAGAAAGAGTATACCCCGTGCGGTATCAGATGGATCTTTCGATCCGGAATTCCGATCGACAATAGCTGTTGTCGACCATGCCGTGAAAGGACCACGATTGCGTCGGCCATGCTCTCCATCATGGCATTCGATAGCCTAATCGGGATCGGGGCCCCTGGGTGGGGTATAGGATCATGTGCTGTATAGATCATTGGTTTGCGGAGCGCCTTGCACACCAGCGCTACCGCCGGATTCCACTCGTGAGGTCCGACGAAGTGGATGAGATCCGCCTCGCTATTTCGCAGCACTCTTTCCAGCCGAAGCCACGATGTCGGATTGACCGCCTGCCCAAGAGAACTCAGGGCGCCATTGCCCGTATCCATCACAATTCTTTGCACTTTGGCAGAAAAGTAGGACGCGGGAACGGCGGACGAACATACCACAGCGGTCGGCGCAATCCTGGCAAGTGAATTCGCCAATTCCGCCTGAAAATGAACCATGCCTCCGCGCCGGGCCAACGAGATCAGGACGACTTTCATGCCTTGGTCCGGTGGTCGGCCTCCTCGATGGTCTGATACATCTCGACCACCCTGGGTTTGATGACAGAAATATCCAGTCGCCGGGCAACCAGCTGAGCGTTGAGCTTGGCGGCGTTCTCCACCAAGGCGTCGTCGGTGAGGGCTCGTCGGATAGCTTTCGCAATGTCCCCCGGGTCATCGGAGTGGACGAGGAGGCCGTTTTCTCCGTCCGTGATCCACTCAGCCGTTGATTCCGTGTCGGACTGCACCGGGAATGCCCCCATGGTCATGGCCTCCAGCATGGCATTGGGAATGCCGTCGGTAGAATTGACTCCGATTGCCAGCCTGGCCCTGCCGAAGTTCTCAAGGATGGTCTCGTGCGGACTGCGAGGCAGAACCCGCATTCTCACTTGTCCTGCTCGTTGGAGTGCCTGCGCTTTTTGCACCACAGCACGCGATGCAGCGTAGATGACGATCTCGTAACCCTCGAGTAGGTCGGCGCAGGCCTCCAGCGCATCAAGGGCGGTCAGAGCCCTGCCAGCCCAACCCTGATAGCCTTTCAGCATAATTACACGCCGTGCCGAGACCGATCCCGGGCTCATCAAACGCCTCATCCGTTCGATCGGATAGCCCCCTGCCCCGGGAAGGATGAAGGGCACAATCCCGGCGAAGCCATACTCGCGGGCCAGCGCCTCATCCCTTCTGCAGTCGGGGATCAGGTAGTCACATTTCCGCAAGAGTTCCTTGATCTTGTTCAGGTGCTGTGGAAAGTGCTGAAAGTAGAAAATGTCGCTTCCCCAGGTCGTAACGATCCACGGAGCACCGAGACTTCCACCCAATAGCCTGGCGGCATCCAGCACATGGTAGCTTTCCGTCTGCAGCTCCAAGGAATGGACAATGTCTGGCTTCAGGTTCTGAATGATGTCGGCGAGCCTCCTGGCGCGTCCCCGAAATACGCGCCGGATCAAAAAGCCAGCAGCTGACAGTGGAAAAGGGTCCCAGCCGCGCCGCAAGAAGAATGGATGACCGTAGGAGACCGGCCTGCCCGAAGCCGGGATCCGCCGAGGGAACAGGAGCGAGTATTCCGTAATGCCGCGCAGCCCTGGATGAGGGAAGCTCCCCAGCATATCAAAGAGGTGAATATCCCACCCCTGGTCCTCTAGCTGGCTGATCCAGCGGGCAGTATGAATACTCACAGCCTGCGCGACGAACAGGATTGTCAGCCGCCGAGTACCCACATGTGGCTCAGCCATCTCTGCGCTCGAAGGCCGGTGCAACTTCCTGATGACACGCCGTCGGCGAAAAACCATTCAGGACCCGTACGTTGATGCGCTGCCCCTGTTCAAACAACGCCGCCAGACTCTCGGTTGACAGTTCGGAGCTCGCGCCGGCCCGGTTCTCATAAACCTGTTGGACCCGATTGAGCGGGGCAGAGAAAGCAACCGAATGCTCGTGGCACAAGAGCATCGGCAACGTACGCCTGAGTCGCGGAGCCACAAGCGACAGTTGGCTCTCCAACACGTTCGGATTGTTGAACTTGATGTGCTTTAACAGCCGCAGCATTGTTTCCATGGCGTAGAACGAACTCGAGAGTTCCAAGGGATAACCGAAATCGCCGTCGGCTTCAGTCCAATTGAATTTCAGAAAGCCGCCATCGACGCGGCTGAACTCTGGCAGCGACTGCAATCTGCTAAACGCGTACGAAAAGATCGTGTTGCTCCCCAAGCGTAGACTGAAGCCTGCGACGTCCACGTTAGATGCGAGCGCCCGGGCCGCCGCGCTCACACTGAAAGTCCGGATGAACAAGCTGTCATCTACTAGGATCAGCACGTAGTCTGGGGCGGTCGGGCGGGGCTGCACCGTGGCGGGACCGCGCCGGCGGAATGCTGCGGATAGGCGTGCGCGCGCAGTCACGGCGTTCGCCCCTGAGGTCGCGTCGAGGATTGCCAGAACTTGCCTTCGAAAGTTGGTCTCCGGCACGAATCCAACGCGGCCTTTGAACAGCCGTTCGAGCTGATCGTACTGAGACTGATGCCGCGCCGAGGACACGCGATAGAGCACCGACATGCGGACCATACTGGCGTCCGCAACCTGCAGGAAAAATGAATTCAGCATCGCCTCCAGCTGGAGCGCGCGATCCCTGCTGAAGATCAGGCCGGTGATCATTTCTTGAACCACCAGCAGCCGCATCCATAATCCTGACGATTTGCATAGTCGGGATCGGCTCCAACCGTGAACTCGCCTCTATCATCAACGAGCGCAAATTGCTGAGTATTCAGCCCCCCAAAATAGGACGCCACTTGATCATAGCTATAGATTCGATGCGCATTGAAACGAATCTGAGGGTGGCCGACCGGTGTGACGAACATCAGCGTGCCCCCACGGGCAAGCACCCTGGTGAGTTCAGCAATTGCCTTCAGATCACCCTCAGGGTCCAAAGGATCGCCATACCGTCCCAGCCCTATGTGCTCCACAACATGCATACACGAAAGAGAGCCCACGCTGCCCGTCTCGAACGGCAGACGCACTAGATCGCCGCGTTTGCACTCCAAGCCGCTCAATGAGATTTCGACCGGCCTGAGATCGTAGAACTCGACGGCAACAAAGGCCGAGACCATGGTGCAGAAATTGAGACTCGATGAAATATCAATGTGTAAGGGCGGCTTCGTCTGGGCAATGATGCGGGCCGCCCACGCCGGATGATAGGTGTAGTGGGCGTCGAAGGTCGTAGCTGCAGTGTTGTCATCCAAACACGGATAGCGATGGGTCCACCTAAGCTCCAAGTCTCGCACAGAACCTGCGTAAAGTCGCTCGAATTTCCTGAAGTCCGCAACAAAGCGCCGATACTTGGGGTGTAAATACGTGGACTTAAGGGGCTGAAGTGCGCGCAGTGCGTTCATCCTCTACTCCGCTTAGAAGTCATCCGCTTCCGACTCGCCAGGCAGACACACGGGCGATCTCAGGCGACTCTCAACCACTGTCGCACATGCCCGGGGTTGCAGGGCGCAGGAAGCCGGTTCGGCTTGCCCGACGTCAGCCAGTTGCTGTAGTCTTTCCCCTCGGTCTGCTGTGGCAGGGCGTGCCGAGTGTTGCTGGCACAGCAAAGAATTGTCGGCTTCCTCATCTGCTTCATGGATTGCCGCAGACGCTGCCGAGGCTCATTCATGAACAGCAGTCGCTCCGTTCGCTCTGGCAAGATCTCTTCAGTGCCCACGCAGTAGGGCTCCCGCCCGCATAACAAGCTTCCTGGCTTTCTTGGCCCGAGCATAGACCCCATCCCACAGGCGGTACAACCATACCAGGTTGAGATGGCGCACGTTGCGGAAATGCGAGTAGTACGTGAATCGGTCAGCTTTTTTGTCGGTCACGATTTGCTTTGGATGCACCAACACCCTGTCGATTTCACCTGCCTCAAGAAAGGAATAGCGCTCTAGGGTCTTTGTGTGCGTGGCGTCCAAGCCAAAGCCCACGTTCTTGACCAGATTTGTGTTTGGCACGATGGCCACACCGTTGCATCGTTCAATCGAAAGCTGCCATTGCGTGTCCCACGTATCCCGGAGGTCCCACGAGGGACGCAGGTTGAAATCGTAGCACTTCCACGCCCGGCTCCAGCTTGCCCAGCCCCACACGTTGGCATAGCTCGAAAAATAATATGAAGCGTCGCCCCTCCTTCGTCCATATTGCCAGCTATTGCCGGCAATGTGCATGATCCTCGGGTTGTCTTTGTAGTATTCCAACAGATCTTGGCAGAAATTGTAGAAGGATTGGCTCGGTACGCAATCATCCTCCAACACAATACCTTGGGCCACATTGTCAAAGTACCAGCCAACGGCCGAACTCACATTTAGCCCACAGCCAAGATTCCTGTCCTGGAAGTGGGTCCGTACCTCGCAATCCCAATCCACCGCCGTAGCGATTCTGCGTGCCTCCTCGCAACGCTGCGCTTCCATCTCGACATTTTCCCTAGGGCCATCAGCGGCGACGTACAGTGCCGGCGGCCGCACCGATCTTATGCTCTCGAATACAGCCCGTGTCGTCTCCGGCCGGTTGAACACGATCAGCAGTATTGGCGTGTCGAATCCAGGAGATTCCATGATTCAGTGTATGGTCACCGCTTCCCCACGCATAGGGCGGTCGTGCGCCGCAAATGCTGCTCGTATTTAGCGCGTGCGAGACCGGGGCAAAATCGATTGGGCGCCGAGGCCAATCTGCCTCCGCATCGCAGAGATCCTAGCAGGCAACGCGACATCCGAGCGATGTGCCTATTCCTTGTAGCTGTGGAAAGACAACGACTTGTATTTGCCGCCATATTGGATGCTGAGCAGACGAGCATTGTGCAGATTCTTCGTCCTTGTCAAACTCAGATTAGACCAGTGTTCGATTGCCATCTGACCGGCATGGTGCAAGAATATGTACTGCCCATAGATCTCATAGTCTGAGCAACTAGACGATTCGCTCCGGTCGATATTCCGCAATATGGCCTCCTGCCAGCTGCAGTGGTGGATCTCCTCGATTCGTCCTTTCAGCTCGCCGAGCGATTGCTTCTCGAAAAGCATTTGATGGCTTGTGAAGGAGACTGGACACAAAGCCTTCTCCCGCAGCAAACGTGAATACATATCAAAATACGGCTGGTAGTACTCGTCACAATAGTTGAAAATAATCTTGTGGTTCCTCTCGAATACCTGGGGCCGCACAAACACGGTATCTGCATCAACCACCAGGTAATGAGAGGTCTCCGCTATTGCATCACCGCTCAATTTCACGAATTGCTGGTAGATCCAGTTCGAGCGATCCACCCCTCTCACGACCAAATTCGTCCGGCTTGGGTCGACATCGACAACTCGCCGCTCATTTACGTACCGGCAACCCTTTCGTCTGCATAGATCCTCTATCGCTTTTGACTCCGGTGATACGACGAATACATTCTTGATGGGATGCTTGACGTTCCGTAAGACCCCATCAATAGCATACCGCAGCACGGCCAGGTCTTTTGGAGCGGCCGGGATGACTACATCAATCGCAAGATGGCTGCGGATCCTCATCAGGGACAAGTAATCTGCAACCCGCTCAACGGCATCACGGACCATTTCAGAAACAGGCCAGGCATTCTTTTTTCCCGGGCTTACTGCGGACTCCTTCATGGCAAGGCTGCTCCGAGCGCAGCCACCACCGAACCCACACGTTCGGGCTTGTTCAAAGCTGAGCGGACACGCCAGCGATTGACTGCTGCCACGGCCTGGCGAAGCCGGCCCATTATCACGGCGTGGAAGTCAGGGACCATTGGAACTGTCACCCTGCTGCCCGCACGAAAAGAAGAAGAGATATTGATCCAATGCCCCGTCCTGATAGTCCGTGTCGCCCATTTGATTCCGTAGGTTGCCGAGCTGCGGGTTTGCATACCTAGATCAATCTCCAACTCTCCGGATACAGATCGGGGTTCGGACGGTCAATGTTCTGATAGTACCTTCGCGGCGCGTATACGATCTGCCCGTCTTTCTTGCCAAGCCACGCTCCCCACCAGCTGAAAGTGCTGTTTCCAATGATGTGATGCCTGCAAAGTGTCATCAGGCGCAGGTCCTCATGGCTTCGGGCAGCACCGTTGTGATCAACAAAGGTACTTGGGTGCTTTGGGTTGAGGGTCTGCCGAGCCCAGGGGATGTCGTCCGAAAAAACATATAGGTGCAGATTGGGCACATCGCTGCCGAGACCGTGGATCGCCAAGTCATAGTACTCTCTGGGCAGAACACCAAGCGAGGCTGCCGTAGTGCTTGCGTTATCGCCGTGCCGAATATGGACGCTCACCGAGTTTGTGGTCCCGATAGCCACAGCGAGCTGGGCATTGCGCGTGTCCATCTCGTTCTTTAGTAATAGCTCCCTTCGCAGCACGCCTTCGATATCCTGGAAATACCTTTGACTTTGCCAGAAGCCGCGTATCGTGACGCGTCCCTTGACGATCCGGTTGTAGACCCTCTCGTCAAACCTGAAATACGTGTCCGCAGGCTCAACGATGAGCCGCCGCAGATAATAGGGTCTCCGGCTGTCCGCTACCGACAAAACAGAATACCAAAGCTTGCGGGTCCTTCTCCTGATTCTCGCGCCAGGACTATCATGACCGGTTCCAGACTGAATGAATTTCCCCGCGATGTTAAAATTGGCCAACCCACAGGCCCTGAAACTCGTGTCGGCACGCTCCCACGTTTGACTCGCATAGCCTGACGCATCCAAGTACATTTCTGCGTTGTTAACCAATGCCAAACGGCGTCCAAAAGCGTATTGGAACAGTTGATTTCCGAGCCCACCCGCCAGCGCAACGATCAAGGTATTCATTGGAAAGACGCCGCCTGCAAAATCGTCATGGCAAAATGATAGCCCAGTTCTGATACTGAAAGGTTCCTAGACGTTGTTGCAGGTGACAGTAGCCGGGAATGAATTTCCAGTCAGTCTGTCGAATGCGGGGAGACTCGGTTCAAGGCAATGCAGAGAAATCGATGGGTTGATGCCCAGCGCCAGTTTTGACCAGTCGCCCACATTGGCTCCAACGTCAAATACAACTTCGGCGGCTGGCATCCGCTCCCGCAGGAACCTCAACTCGCCATTCAAAGTCATGTCGGTGTTGTTGTCACCCTCATAGTCAAATACGTGCCTGCGACCGGACTGACAAATGAGCCCGTCGTTTCTCGGCAGACGGCATAGCAATTTGGAGAAAACCCGATTTGCCATGTTCATGTGCCCTGCTGCTCCTTCCACGGCGCGCCGAGGGAGGACTAGCATGCGTCGGACCTCCCATCCTGATGGCCGACTTCCCGATCCACCGCAGGGATTGACATTGCGGCCGGCGAGACTTTCCCCGAAGACCGGTTGCTCGTCCGTAGTCCTCGAATGCCATCCCAAATCCATGCCAGGATTCTTGTGGGACCGCCTAGCAATGGGTTGAGCCTTGCACGCAGAACTATCCTCTTCCTGAAGGGCAGGCGCTCGACGGGGTATGGTCGACAATACAGTGCCAACTCCTCCAAGCCGTCCTCTACGGCGATGTTCCGACCGGACAATCGGAGAGATGCTAGGAGCATCCTGTAGTGGATGATTCTGTATCCGAAGCCAAGTTCAAGCGCGCGGCCAAAGTGAAGGAGGGCCTCTCGGTACTGCCCTTTGGAACTATGGTAGCTCCCGAGCCAGTATTGCGTGAATCCGTCATCCGTGCTCTCGAATCGCGCCGCTACCGCATCGCGTCCGAGAACGATCAGTTCCCGATAGTTCGGGGCATAGATGGGATCTTGCCCTTGAACAAGCGTCAACAGGTCCGGTGCTTGGGATCTGGCTGGTATAGGAAACAAGTCACTCTGAAGAATCTTCGCTTTCACGTGATCGGCAAAAACATACAGATTCTCGTCGAAAACACTAAACCAGTTCCAGTTGATGCGACCGGCACTCTGCTCTCTCAAGTAGTAACTCTGGTGGTAGTTGACCCGATGGTAGTATGTGGCATTAGGGCAAGTGTATGCCGTGAGGCCGTTGCATAGAAACCGCCATGCCATCCCTTGCGTGTCGAAACCGTGCTGTGTCGGGTAGCCGCCCACATGCGCGAACGCCTCGCGCGTCATGAGGAATGTTGACAGCAATGAGCACAAGGAAGCATCCAGAAGCGACTCGAATGTGACCTGTTGTCCAGGAGCCGCAAACTCAGTCGTGTACGCCACGTCATTTAGGTTTGATCTCTTGAATTTCACCGACTTGGTGACGCCCACAGCCTCGCATCTCTTTTTCATCCAGAACTGCGTCATGTTCTCTATGAAATCCGGCCCCAGCACGTCATCGCTGTCCAGGCAGAACACAATGTCGCCGTCGCTGCTGGCCACTCCCGTATTGCGTGCCGCCCCGCCGCCCTGATTGACCTGGTGGCGGACGAGCGTAATTTCAGGGAATCTCGCGGAAAGGCTCTCCATTACCTCATAAGTTGCGTCTGTCGAACCATCATCCACCATCGTCAAATCAAATGGAATAGCAGCATTTTGCCGATAGACGGAATCTACAGCTTCGGCCAGCGTCTGCTGGCAGTTGTAGCACGGGATGACGATTGAAAGCTTGACCATTCGTGTTTTGTTCCTGGCGGTCGAGTCCATCCCAAGTGAGGAGCGCCGGTCAGTGATCAGGCGCTGGTGGCATGCTAGAACCTCAACTTGCGCTCATTCGACGGCCGAGTATCCGACTCCGCCAGTATTCCATAAAAAGGGCAGGCGCCGAGAAACGACCCTTCAATTCCTCGTATTTCTCTGCAAGATCCGACTCCCGGATCGACTCAAGTTCCTGCCAGTTGCGTACGATCCAGAGCGGCAATCCCAGTTCCTCGAATGAGTGCATGGCGACCGAATCCTTTACGATCGGCACAACTCCGAGATACATCGCCTCCCAGGTTCGGTGCGTGTCCACTCCGTTTCCAGGCGGCGACAATACGAACTTGTAGGTTGCCAGCCTCTGCAAGTACTCTTTTTGGCTGAGTCTCGTCGACAAGTTATCGGCGCAGGAGGCTCGGGAAGCGGATTCGTAGGCCCTGCTCCTTTCTCGTGGATTCGTGTCGATGCTGAATCCAAAGAAGATCCGGTCCTTCCTGTTCCCGCTACGCGCATGTGACTGCCTGAAGTACTCCGGAAGGCCGGCGGCGTAGTGATGCAGATTCTCAAGTCCGATGGGTATTGGCACCACGTTTTCATGCGAGTAGGTGTTGTTTTGTGCAAACCAGCCTAGGATCTTTCCGGAAGAACGCGAGACTAGTCCTTCATCAGCCGGCAAGTCAGAATTGTGTGTGATCAAGAAATAGTTCGTGTTAAGCAACGGATCAACTTCATCAAGGAAAGTCATCGCATAGTCTGTGGATACGAATATCAAGTCTCCGTGGGCGACGCGGCCGGGTGAGATGCGCTGATTTGTCTCGTCGTAGATGTGTCTCGCCAGGTTTCTAAAGCCGTCGCCACTGATATACGGGTGGCTGGACGGCCTCACAGTGCCGTAAATTCCCCTCCAGAATCGCGTGAGCCATTGCGCCGCTCTTCCCATTGTTGCGTCCAACCCCTAATCCTTCTGAGCACGGTCCCTGGCGAGCCGGCCGCACCAGTCCGGCTTGGATCGCGTTATGCCGATCCACTTCCCGCGGTTGCAGTAGTCGCTGCGCTCTCGGCCGGCATCATACGGCCCAGATGCAAGCTGGTCTTCAACCGATAGCCCGTGCGTTCGTCGGGGCTGTGGCACGAAGGTCATGACGGACGCCATGGGCTTGAGGTGGCTTGCCTGTGTGCTGCCCGTGCCCTGCACGACACCGTAGTCGGACGGAGCCCGTTTCAAGTCGTTGCTGCGTGCAGCACCACCCTCCTGGTTGGACATATGCTGCACGAGTGTGATATGCGTATAGGTAACAGCCCGCTGCTCTGCTGCAGTGGAGGTGCCGGCGCGGGAGCGATAATTTACGATTGTGGCGTCGAAAGGGATGCCGGGCTCTTTCCGACGGATGGAATCAGCAGCGGCCCCAGGCAAATCCTCCGAAACGTAGCAACGGATGATCACTGGCAGTCTTGTCATATGGCAAGTGTCGTAGCACCTAGGCCAGTATCCAATGTATGCTCGAGCGGCTCGACGCCGCCATGAATTGCCCTGCATTCAAGCAGGCCACAGTAGCTTCATGTAGAAACGCCACGCAGCGCGCAGGTGAGTCCTTCTCGATGTCTTCAGCATGGGGCTGGACGGCCTCCTGGCCACGTAGATGGCACCGTCATGCATTTCCCTAAGAACGTAATTGGGGTCGTCGTACAACATCTTGAATTGTGACTTTATCGAAACCAGGTAGTCCGAACTCTTGGGGCGGTAGAGAAAGACCCCTTTGTTGAATCCATAGAACACCGGCCAGAAATCAGTTCGATAGCCGGAATGGACGTGCACAGCTTCAGAGATATCCGGAAAACCTGCATTCAGTAGATCGTCCACAACGATCCATGAACAAGGATCAAGCACATGAACCAATGCATCCAGGCAATCCTTGAGGGCCTGATATGTGTGTTCGCCATCGATGTGAATCAACTGGAATCTCTTCTGGCCACGGATGCGTTGGAGGTATTCGGTTTGCGTTGACTCAACCAGCTCAACACGTTTGGCGGAGGCGAGACCGGCATGCTGTTTGTCCAAGGCACGCAAAACCGCCCATAGGTTTTCTTTGCGTTTCTCCGCGGACATGGAGTTCGATGCCATGGTCAGGAATTCTGCCTCTTCTGGGAAGGCCGGCGACAATCCGAAATCTTGATAAAAAGGGTCGACTCCCACGATCCCCACGTGCGGGAACGCACAAGCCAGGCCCGCCAGACTCGAGCCGCAGAAGACGCCTATCTCCAGGACCGGATTCCCCGAAGGAATCATCTCCCTCATGGAAGTGAATAGCTCCAGCATGTCGGCCGTAAGAAACCCCGGCAGCAAATGAATTAGCGGGAAGTATCGTTCTACAGATGTTGGTTGTGGTGTCATCATCGTGCAGTCAAAAGGATCTCTCGTCGTTGGACTTGTAGGGCACCCATGCAGAATCAGTGCGCACTTTGCAGAACGGGCCCAACGTACCTGAACGTCCAGTCGAATCTTGGTCTTATGACGCCGCTCCACTTGCCATAGTAGTTCGTTTCATTGCGGCCTCCGTCATTGATCTCAAACGCCAGTACGTCCTCGACGGCCACTCCAGGCGTTCCCATGTAGTGCGCCATGAACGTAACAACATAGCTGTTGTCATTCAGGAAATTGCCCGGTATACGGCAGTCACCCTCAACCAGGCCATCTGGTTGCGCGGATTTCGCTGACACCGTATTGAATACACATATACCCTCTTGGTTGAATAGTTGGAAGTTGAAGTACACGGGAAGGTCGGGTCGATTATTCAGGATTCGGAAAGTCAGAACCAGTGGAGTCTCTACCGTCCAGTAGTTAGGATCATGGCCGGGCTCGGCGGTGACCCGAGCATACACGAGCTTGACCGTTTCATTTCCCGGAGCGGTATTTGGATCATCCCAGACCCGTTCCTTCAATTCCTCGGAGTGCTTCCTCAGGTAGGATGCCACGACGGCCCTTGTCTGACCACTCGTGACGATTTTGCCCTGGTCGAGCCAGAACGCCGTCTGGCACAAGTCTTCCACCGCGCTCATGTTGTGGCTGACGAACAGAACAGTCCTACCTTGATGGGCAACACTGCCCATCTTATCCAGACATTTCTTCTGAAAATCGGCGTCTCCTACGGCCAGCACCTCATCCACCACTAGGATCTCGGGCTCCAGATGTGCCGCAACCGCAAATGCCAGTCGCACATACATTCCGCTCGAATAGAACTTTACGGGTGTCTCCAGGAACTTCTCCACTCCCGAAAAATCGACGATCTCATCGAACTTCCGGGCGATCTCTTCCCGCTTCATTCCCAGTATCGCGCCATTCAGGAAGATGTTTTCTCGGCCGGTCAATTCCCCGTGAAAGCCGGTGCCCACTTCAAGCAAAGAGCCGACCCGCCCGAACAATTCCGCCCGGCCACGAGTTGGCCTGGTGATGCGCGAAAGGATCTTTAGCAGCGTGCTCTTTCCGGCTCCATTGCGCCCGATGATGCCCACGGCCTCACCCCGCTTGACCTCGAAAGAGACGTCGTCGAGCGCCCAAAACGTGGAAACTTGACGGCTCTTGCCAGTGAGCCAGCGCGAGGGCGCAGTCAATGTATTCATCAGGCTCTCGCGCAAACTCTTGTAGCTGGTCCGCCGGCCGCCCAGACGATAGCGCTTGCTCAGATGTTCAACACGAATGGCAATATCGTCCATGTCAGATGACGTCCGCAAACGAGGCTTCCATCCGCTTGAAGTAAAGCAGACCGCTGGCCAGCAATACCGCTACGATGCCCACTGAAACCCAGATGATGCCTCCCACATCTCCTTTGCCGAGCAGTGCCCAACGAAAACCCTCCACGACCCCCGTCATGGGATTGAGGCCGTAAAGCAGGCGCCATTTCGCCGGGATCAATGTGCTGGAATAAGCTACGGGCGTAGCATATTGCCAAAACATCGTCAGGAATGGCACCACGTAGCGGACATCACGATATTCAACGTTTAGAGCGGAAAGCCATATCCCCACTGCGAGCGCAGTCAACAGCGCCAAGAGCAGGAATATCGGCAGCGCCAGCGTCCGCATTGTCAGCGGCACATGGTAGAAAGCCATCATCCCGGCCAGGACCACGAAGGAGATCGCAAAGTCCACCAGCCCCGGCAAGACTGCCGCGATCGGGATCACCAGCCGCGGAAAGTACACTTTGCTTACCAGGTTCTGACTTCCCACGAGACTGTTGCTGGAATTCGCCAACGAAAATGCAAAAAGCTGCCAGGGGAGCAAGGCCGTATAGGTGAAGATCGGGTAGGGGAAGCCCTCCGAGGGCAGTTTAGCAAGCTGCCCAAAAATGATACTGAATACAAGCATCGTCAGCACCGGTTGGAGGATTGCCCACGCCGCACCCAGTGCCGTCTGCTTGTATCGCACTTTGACATCCCGCCAAGTAAGGAAATAGAGCAGCTCACGATATTTCCACACATCGAGCAGGTCCAGGGCCTCCCAGCCCCGTTGCGGCTCAATGACCAGGTGCATGTCGGCGCCGGTCTCCTTGTGCAGGCTGGCCTCGCTCATGGTCGCTCCGCAGGCACCAACTTGCTAATGTCGACCATCTGAAAGCCCTGCCCGGAGGCTCTGAGGGCCACGTTGCCGGGTTCAGCGCTCAATGAGAGGCCGTTCTCGATACACGTCAGCCTAAGAATATCCATCATCTCATCGTTGCCGGTGACATAGACCTCTTGAATGCCCCGGTCCTTCAGCTCGCCAACCAGCACCTTAGCCTTGTTCCGCAGGTCGGTGTATACCTTCAGGGAGTCTCGCGCATACAGTAATGCGCGCTGCGTGAAGATTTGCATCCCCTTGCCAGTGAGATCGTACTTCAACCGCGTGCGGTCCAGATGAGATACCTTGATCCAGCCGCGCTGGATCAGGCGCTTGATGTACCAATTTACACTGCCCACGGCGATGCCGAGGCGTTCGGAAAGGCCCGCCTGGGTCACCATGGAATCCTGGGCGATCTCGTTCAAGAGAGAGTATTCGTGCTGTTTGATGTCTGCCATGCGTGAGCGTTCAGTTTCTGAATTCTCACACATTTGCCCCCCACTGTCAAGGCCCTGCTTCGGGTGCGATCCGTGGCGTTACAGGGCCGAGCCCTCCGCCTACCGACTGATGTGGTCATTTTGCGACCGCTGCGAGGTGCCGGCCGGGGCGAGCCTCAACCTCAGCACGGTCCAAAGATACTTCTCGCCGCGTTTGACGTATTGATACAGCGTCGTCCCGGTTTTTGACTCGCCGCTTCTGCGTGGCGGGGCAACATACGGCAGTTCGCACACGCGATATTCCCCAGACCGGATCACCCTGTAAATGAAATCTATGAAGTACTCCCCGTAATCCCCTCGCAGATCGAACTCATCCAGAACTCGGCGCCTGGCCGCGATGAAGCCGCTGGTGTAGTCTGAGAACGATGGCTTCAGCATGAAGCGCACACCCCAGTTGAGCAGCCGGCTTAGTATGAGCTGGAGCGCCCCTCCTTTGCCGCTCCGCTCCTCACCTCCGCCAATCGCATACCGCGAATTGACCGCCACATCATATCCTTGCTCGATCATCCAAAGCATCTGGGGGATCTTCTCCGGCGGGTGCGAAAAATCGCAATCCATCCAGACCACGACTTCGCAGCTACTTGCCCTGATGCCTTCTCGCAATGAGGCAGTGAGTCCGTGATCGTCCATTCGCCGGATGATCCTTACCTTCCCCTCTTGGAAGTCCGGTGCTCGGCCAGCCTTCTCCCAGGTGCGGTCAGGAGAATCATCATCGACAACCACGATTTCGTACTCCCGAACGCCGGCGCCGGCCAGTGCCACGACCGTTCCGTGGATAAGATCCTGAATGTTCCCAGCCTCGTTATAGGTCGGCATGACAACCGACACCCCAAATGGCGTGGATAGTCTCATGCCTGGAGCTCTCTCAGGAGCACGACACTGTCTGCTCTCGTCGCCACCTCGCGAAAGGAAAGCCTCTTGTAGAATTCCCGCGCCGCCGTATTCGTCAGCAGCGTATCCAGACGATACGCTCGCACTCCATGCTCAACAAAGAAACGTTCGAGGGCCTCCACCAGGTGCCTTCCTACCCCTCGGGTTAGGAAGTTCTCATCCACGGCAATTGCCGTCAAGACGGCCGCGACTGGCTGTCCCTGGTCGTACGCCGGCGCGGCGATCTGATTCTCTTTCCACCATTGGCAGAGCAGTCCTGGGTGCGCCACAACTGCCAAGGCGATCTTGGCCGCCTTCCTCACGGAGAGGGACCTTAGCAGCCTCGACTTCAATTCCTCGCCATTGATTGTGCCGCTGATCACGCCAACGGGTTTGCCGTCTAGAACGGCCAGCCCCACATAGCACTGGTTGTCATCGGCCATAACTTGATAGAGTGATGCGAGGTGTTCCTGCCCGAGCCGGCTATTGAGCGAATAGCCCAAGCCCGCTTGATGGATCCGAACCACCTCCGGAACGATCGATTTGGTGAGCCGCTGAACGAGGAGGGATCGCGGCTGACTCATCGATTATGACCGAAGTGCGGTCTTGACTGCCGCAATCACACTCAGCTGCTGTTCCTCGGTAATGCCGAGGCCGCTAGGTACATAGAAGCCCCTCCGCGCGATCCGCTCTGTGACGGGGTGATGATCGTCCGCAAACAGGCCCATCTTGCGGAACACCGGCTGCTCGTGCATGCCCCAGAAGAATGGCCGGCTGCCCACGTTGGATTTGGCCAGCCTTGCTATCATCTCATCGGCATCAAACCCCACGTCGTCAGCCAGCACCATTCCGTATACCCAGTAGATGCTCTCTG
>JBGPAT010000003.1:0-27818 GCA_041480885.1 Anaerolineae bacterium | reverse complement strand
TTATGAGGCATACCTAGCCAGCCTTGACAAGAAACAGCGGCACGAGATCCGCCGGAAAATACGGCGCGCTTCAGAAGGCGGCGTTCCGGTGGGATTCCACATCGTCGAGGATGGTTCCACGCTGGATTCTGAGATGGAATCCCTGATTGAGTTGATGTCGGCGAATTCCAACAAGGCCGGGTTCTTGCGGCCAGCTATGCGCGAACAGATGCGGGGCGTCATGCGAAACGCTTTTGCCAACGGCTATCTGTGGCTCGCCTTCCTAACGATCAGCGGCGTCAAGGCGGCCGCGGTTCTCAACTTCGACTACGGCAACAAGCTTTGGGGTTACAACTCCGGTGTTAGCCACGAGTTTCTGGAACTCTCCCCGGGCTGGTTGCTGCTTGCCCATCAGATCGAGTGGGCCTGCCAGCATGGTCGGTCTGAATTCGATTTCATGCGCGGGGACGAGGACTACAAGTACCGCTTCGGTGCCGTGAACAAATACGTGATGCGAGCCGTCGCTGCTCCCCGGTGACACCGTTGTATGCAGTCGATTAGGTTCGGTGTATACTCTTCGCCGAGCGTAAGCCGGAGGAGCATTGATGAAACGTGCAGTGAGCATCAGTATTGGTTCATCCAAGCGCGACAAGGCCGTGGAGGTGAGTCTGCTCGGCCAGAAAGTCAGCATGGAGCGGCTGGGCACTGACGGCGATATGGAGGCCGCGGCGCTGAAGTACAAGGACTTAGACGGGAAGGTCGACGCATTCGGCGTGGGCGGTGCAGACCTGGGCCTCATGGTGGATAACAAGTGGTACCCGCTCTACTCGGTGCGGCCGATGATCCGCTACGTCAAGCAGACGCCGATCGTGGACGGTGTTGGCCTAAAGAATACGTTGGAGAAGAAGTCGGCGGGGTTTTTGCAGGAGAAGATCGGCGAGTATGTACGCAAGTTGGGCAAGAAGGTTTTTGTAGTCAGCGGTGCAGACCGATGGGGAATGTCTACCAGCTTCATAGAGGCGGGCTACGAATGCGTTTTTGGGGACATCATGTTTGGTTTGGGCATACCGATCCCCCTGCATACAGCCGGGCAACTCAAGACGCTGGCGGGCATCCTCATGCCGGTGGTTGGCCGGCTGCCATTTGAGTGGGTGTATCCCACAGGCGAAAAGCAGGAAAAAAGGATTCCAAAGTACGAGAAGTATTATCGTTGGGCCACGGTTGTGGCCGGCGACTGTCACTACATCAAGCGCCACATGCCTGACGATATGGCAGGCCGCGTCATCGTGACCAACACGACTACGCCCGAGGACGTGGCGTTGTTCAAGAAATGTGGTGTCAAATACCTTGTCACTACCACGCCAGTGCTCGAGGGTCGTTCCTTCGGCACCAACATGATGGAAGCAGCCCTGGTGGCCATTTCCGGCAAAGGCCGCTCGCTGACTCACGATGAATACGACGAGCTCTTGACGACGCTCAAGCTGGAGCCGCAACTGCAACAACTGAACTAGCGATCGGCAGAATCACCTTATGGCGCACCGGTGATGGTTTGGTGCGCGGCGCAGGCACAACTGGAGGAACCTTCGAATGGATGCCATCATTCTTGCTGGCGGAATTCCGCAACCCGATGAACCGTTGTATTCCTACTCAAATGGAGAAACCAAAGCCCTGATTGACATTGCGGGCCGGCCCATGATCCAGTGGGTGCTCGACGCCATGAACGAGGCGCAAACCATTAAGCGCGTCGTGATCATCGGCCTCAGCGAAAAGGCGCCGCTCACATGCAAGAAACCGCTGGCGTACATTTCCAATCAAGGAAAACTGCTCGAGAATCTGAAGGCAGGCACCGCCAAGGTCCTGGAATTGGATCCGAAAGAGAAATACGTATTGTTTGTTTCATCAGACATCCCTGGGATCACGGGCCCAATGGTCGATTGGCTGGTGAGAACCTGCATGCAGACGAAAGACGACCTGTACTACAACGTCATCCGCCGCGAGGCCATGGAAGAGCGTTTCCCAACGTCCAAGCGTACCTACACGCGCCTCAAAGACATGGAAGTCTGCGGCGGCGACATGAACATGGCGCGGGCTGCCATTGTCGATCAGAACTCGGACTTTTGGAGCAGGGTGCTTGAAGCCCGCAAGAATCCGGCGGCGCAGGCCGCACTGATCGGACTAGACATCATCATCAAATTTCTTTTCCGGCAGTTGACGATTGACGACGTCATTCAGCGGGTGGCCAGCCAACTCGGGCTTAAAGGCCGCGCAATCATTTGCCCATTTCCCGAAGTCGGCATGGATGTCGATAAGCCCCATCAGCTCGAGATCATGCGGGCTCATCTGGCGGCCTGCCGTAGATCGGCAGCGACCAGTTCGACGAGGCCCAAGATTGCGAGCGTGGAGCAGAGGCCGAAACGGAGTTCAACAAAGTCGGCACGGAAGCCTGCCTCAAAGGCGAGAAGGACGCGTGCGGGGAAAACGACCGCCGCGGGGCGTCGGGCGAGGAAGGGTTAGCTCACAGCCCTGTCGGGGCGGACAATCCTTCGCGCCGCCGCTCTGTAGACGATGGATCTGAAGACTATCCTGCGACTCGACGCCCGCCTTTCCGACCACCTGCGCGTGGCAGAGCGGCCTGGCAAGCTCCGCAGCCTGGCTGTTTTTTTTGCGCACTCGGGTGACTCCTGGTTGTGGGGCGCTGCACTGGTCATCGTGTGGTGGTTCAGCAATTCCTTCTGGAAACAATGGGCGATTGTGGTCTTGGCAGGCATCTCACTACTCGCCGCTCTCGTGATGGGCTTGAAATTCATCATCCGGCGCCGGCGGCCGGAGGGCGAATGGGGAGGCATCTATCGCAACACGGACCCGCACTCGTTTCCATCCGGCCACGCGGCCCGCGCTTGCTTGATCGCTGTTTTGGCGACGGGTCTGGGCCCTGGCTGGGCGGCATTCATCTTGTGGATCTGGGCTCCGCTGGTGTCGCTGGCCCGCGTGGCCATGGGGGTTCACTACGTGTCAGATGTGCTAGCAGGGGTGGTCGTCGGCATCGTGGCGGGGGTCTTCTATCTGCAAGTATATCAAGCGCCATTGAGCTGGCTGGGGCAGGTCATTAGAGTCCCGTTGTGGTGAGCAATGCCCCCCGCACTCTCAGTGGACCGCGCCGGAAGGGGGAACGGCCTTCACACAGCGGATCCTTTCTCACTGGGGATCGCAGGGCAATCTCGTTCAGTGCTCCGAAACGTTGACAATTCGACCTTACAGCGTTGACACGCACAGCTCAAGCGCTGCATCGGTGAACGTAGATCGCACGGGTGGACTCCGCTAGTCAGCTTGTGGGCATCCGCTTCCCAACGCATGGACGTGGATGCCGTATGGTTCGAGCTCCACTGCGGCCGCCCTCGTAAGCGCCAACAAGCCGGCCATGCTGGCGGAGTGGGCTGCTATGTGCGTCAGCTGCCCGCCTTGGCTGATCACATTGATCACAACGCCGTGCCCCGGCTCTCTCATCACCCGCCCCACGGATTGCATAGTCAGAAACGCAGCCGTATCGTTGACATTCAGCACGCGATGCCACTCCCACTCATCCATGTCGAGCACAGGCAAGCGCGGCTCGACGGAGGCGTGATTGATTAGGAAGTCGATACGGCCTCGGTCATCTTGGATCTGTTTGACCATTCTCTGAACGGCCACCTTCCTGGCAATGTCGTCGACATCGGATCTGATCCTTCCGCCGCCGGCTTGTGTCAATTCATCCGGATTCACAGGTGAGACGTCGTTGGCCGCAACCCACGCCCCACGCTCCAAAAACGCCTGCACCAACGCGCGGCCGTTGCCCTTGCCCGCGCCGGTAATCAGCGCCATTTCTCCTTCAAAGTCGCTCATGCCAGCGGTCTCCTCCCCTTGCTGACAAGGCTGACTACGGGCCGTTCACGGACCTGCAGACGGGTATCTGGTCTGGATTGGATGCGGCATTGAGGGGCAGGTCAAAATACGGTGAGGGATCGTAAGTATTGTTGATGTCCAATTCATTCATGAAATTTCCGTGATTGTCCTTGACCACGGAAAGATGCAGGTGCACACCTACGGGGCTGTTTGGATCGCCCGAATAGTCACCCTGGCGACCGAGTTCGGTACCGGCCTCCACATACATCTCGCGAGTCGCTGGAGGGAAGCTGGCAGCAATGAACGAGTTGCCATTGGGGTCCGCCATGTGAGTGTAGTAGACCCAGATCTGTCGTCCCGGAACAAGCGGATCGCTGGGAACGCGCAGGATGACGCTGGATTTCCAATCCGGCAGGCGCGTCAGGTAGCCTGGGTAGGCAGCAATGACCGGTGTGACATTGATGCCCGTTCCTGCAAAGATGTCAATTCCCTGATGTCGGTGGCCCGGTTGGAATGAGTCGTCCCACAGGAATCCCACCACACCGGTGGTCGGAAAAACAAATGGCGCGCTTCCGCACCGGCGGCCAGCCGCGATCAGATAGTCCTCGTGCAGTGTTGGCGCTTTCAGCCAAGCGAAAACTTTCGCGGCCCGGATTCCGCGGGGCCGACCAAACTTGTACAGGAACATGCCGCTTGCGATCAGAGCTATCACAAGTATGGAGATGAAAAGAAACCGAGGGGGCATTGCCGCGAATTATACCGCCCCCATAATTATGACCTTTGCGGGGTTGAAACGGGTCAGGAAGAGTGTTATAGTTCAACCTGTCGAAACGCTAGAACCGCTTCGAGATGGGGGCAAAACGTAGGATCCGCCAGCAGAAGGAGATCCTCTGACTGGCGAGATTTGTTCATCCGTTTACAGGTTGATTGGCATAGTGGGAAAGGAGGTGCTGACTCGATTCTGCGGTCTATTCTGTGTTCATGCGTGGCCTGCTTCGATGGGAGATAAGGCACGCACAGTGTCCATTTCGACGTCCAAGGAGAATGACATGAAGAAAGTAACCATTGCGCTCTTGCTCATGCTGGCGCTGATGTTCAGTTCCGTGACCATGGCCCGGGCGGTTACAGACGGCCAGCTCGACGGTACCGGTCATCCGCACGTCGTGCTCCTCTTGATGGAAGTCGGCGGGAAGCCGGCATTCCGCTGCAGCGGAACTCTGCTCTCTGCAACGGTCCTGTTGACGGCCGGCCATTGTACCGACAACTTTCCGGGTGCTCCATATACTGGCATGCGGGTCTTCACCGAGTCGGACGTCCAAGCTGGACTAGCGGCCGGCACAAACAACTATCCCAACGCTGGTCCCAACGCGGTAGAGGCCGTTGACTGGCACGCTCACCCACTCTATGAGACCGGGCCTTTCTACCTGCATGATGTTGGCGTAGTGATCCTGCAGGCACCCGGTGTTGTCCTGGATGGGTACGGCACGCTTCCCACTGTCAATGCATTCGATTCGTTCAAACCAAAACGAGGTCAGAAGGTAACCTTCACGTCCGTAGGCTACGGGCTTCAGCAGAGTTTTCCAGATGCGGCCTCGTGGAAGCTGCATAACGTGAGGACGCGCTATGTTGCTTACCCCCGGCTGATCCAGATCAACGGCGGCATCGTGGGTAATTACTCGATGTTGCTGTCCAATAATGCCAACACCGGCGGCACCTGCTTTGGCGACTCGGGCGGTGCGAACTTCCTAGGCAACACCAACATCGTGGCTGGCATTACGTCCTTCGGCATGAATGGCAACTGTGCCGGCACTGGTGGCGTTTTCCGAACCGACCGGCAGAACGTGCTGAATTTCATCAACGCGTACTTGCACTAGGCAGGCACGCAACCAGACGACTCGCGCATGAGAAGAAAGGGCCGCCCTCGCGCGGCCCTTTCTTCTTGCCTTCATGCGGTTCCTACGCAAGCCACCTTCCGCGACCGAGATTGGGTACGGCAAGCTGCAGCTTCCCAGCTGGATCCTGTCACATCTCTTCTTACGCAAAACTGATGGTTCGTTTGTGATCTTCTTATACGCAGAGGCTATTATCGCTACTGACAACTACCACCACTTAGGAGAAATGAAAATGACACTATACGCTTATCCGTTCCCACATAGAATGGCCCGTCGCTGGATGGCATCGTCCGAGCGCGATCGCGCGGCCCGCTACCTGTCCATCAACGTGCGCGACGAAAACGAGGCCTTTGTCTTGACTGCGCTCGCCCCGGGCCTTAAAGCTGAAGACCTCAAGATTCAGGTGCTCGACGACGTCGTCCGCATTGAGGGAGAATTCCCCACCGACGAGAATGAATACCTCCTGCAAGAAGTCGCCGGCGGTTCTTTCCAGCGCGAGCTGCGCCTGCCTGCTCCCCTGGATGCCGACAAGATTGAGGCCAGGATCGCAGACGGCATTTTGACGTTGCGTCTGCCAAAGGCCGAATCCGCCCGGCCCAAGACCATCAAAGTCGCAGCCAAATAGCTGCTGATCCACTGCAAACCGAGGGGCATGGCCCCTCGGTATGCTTTTAACTGTCAAAGATGCCCACCCGGTGCAACAAGCAGGGCGAGGCACATGCCGACTGGTCATTCTACGGAATGGTGCTGCGTGGAGCACACACGGGCGGCGCAGCGAGCCTGCCCGAGAGTCTGCTCCGAGACGGATGAATGCCACAACATCGTGACTCAACCGCGGCACCGCGTCTGCCCGCGTTATAATTCCGCCATTCTTTGCGGCGGAGCAGTATCGTGCGCGTGAAATCGGCTCTTATTGCGCTCTCGCTCATCTTTCTTCTTGGCGCTTGTGCGCTCGGCCGGAACAGCCAGCCGACGAGTATCCCCACGGGCACAGGCGTACCCGTGCCCACCTCCAGCCCCACGGCAGTGGTTCCACTGGCGGTCCTGGTAGTCCCGACCGATCTGGACAAGGCTGCCTCGGATGCGTACCAAAAGGTGGTCTATGATCTTGCGCAGCAATCCGGGCTCCGATTTCAGGTGCGCAATACCTTCACGCCCGCTGACCTCGAGCCTGGTCTTCAGATCGTGATCGCATTGCCGCCTGACCCAGGCATCGCGGCCTTGGCGGCGGCCGCTCCCCTCGCACAATTCCTGGCAATCAACATCCCTGGTGTGAGCGTTGGCACGAACATCAGCACACTGGCCTCCAACAGCCAGGGAGATATACCCGCCTTCGTGGCAGGCTATACAGCGGCCATGATCAGTGATGACTACCGGACCGGCATGATCATGCCGAAAGACGACGCTGGTGCCCAGCAGGCATTCCGTGCCTTCGGGAACGGGATGGCGTACTACTGTGGCGTCTGCAACACTTTTCGCCTCTACGTTGATCAGACCGGTCAAGGCATTCGTTTTCCCCAGCCCGCTCAGATCCCCACCGATGAAAACCCCAACCGCTTCGGAGGCTGGGTCAACTACCTGGTCGGCGACCTCAAAGTGGACGCCCTCTACGTCTACCCAGATGCCAAGATCGGCGGCAAGCCACTTTTCGACTCGCTTGGCCAGACCGGTGCCCAAATCATCGGCACTTCTGCGCCAAAACCACTTCCTTCAGGGTGGGTGATGACTATACGCCCCGAGGAGGTCAAGGCCATCCGGAACGCGTGGCCGGGTCTGCTGGCTGGGAAGGGCGGCCAGGCTGTGCCATCCCCGCTTGGCCTGTCCGATGTGGACCCAAACATACTCGGTCCCGGCAAGGAGCGGCTCGTTCAGCAGGTGCTGGACGACCTGCAGGCCGGTCTCATATCCACCGGCGTTGGTCCGTGATCGTCTGTCCGAGCTGCCGCGCAATCGCATGGACTGCGCCGGTGCTTGACAAAGCGCGATAATTCGCCACAAAATCGGCTATACTTGATTCCATCGACACACGGAGGCCAAAATGAACATTACCTGCTTTTACGATCAGACTCCTTTCACATTGAGCATGGAAGAGAAAGTCGCAGCGTTGCGGAAAATGCACGCCGAAAATCTCCACCACTACGACGCCCGCTGCCCGCGCTGCGGCCGCGCCAACGCGATTTCGCGCGAGCGGCTCGAGATGTTCACTCCCGGGTGGGAGGAGGCGATCAAGGCCCCTGCGGCGCCCATGATGCCGCAGACGATGCCGACCCAAACCCCGGTCATGCCAGCACCGGCAAAGCCGAAGCCGGCAGCACCGAAGGCAGGACCATCCAGGCGGAAGCACGCTCCAGCGGCGAAGAAGGCCGCCAAGAAGAGCGTTAAGAAGGTTTCAAGGAAAACTGCGAAAGCCAAGCCCAAACCGGCAAAGAAGAAGAAGGTCGCTAAGAAAGTGGCCAGGAAAGCTGCCAAAAAGTCCAGCAGGACCCGCGCACGCAGGCGCTAGTCCCCAAGGTTCCCTTACGGGTCCGAGGCTTGGCTTAGGGCCTCCGGTGAAAATCCCATAGTACAGCGCTGACGGTCTCTGGCCGAATGGCAGGAGCCGCCGGTTCAGCATACCGACTCGGCGACCTCAAAGTGCGACCCAGTCCCATCCGTGCGGTTCTTTTCGACTTTGGTGGCGTTGTGTTGCGAACCGAGTACCAGGCTCCTCGCGAGTACCTGGCAGAGCGTCTGAACATGACATATGAGGACCTCAGCAAGATCGTCTTTGAAGGCGAGAGCGGCCGTCTCGCGTCGGTCGGCGCGATAACAACGGACGAGCACTGGGCAGCTGTGGTACGCAGGCTCGGCCAGCCTCCGTCCGAAACAGGCAAGATCCGAGAAGAATTTTTCGCCGGCGATGTCATCGACCGGTCCCTGGTGGACTACATCCGCTCCCTGCGGCACCGCTGCAAGACCGGCATGATTTCCAATGGATGGGCGGATCTGCGTGAGTATGTTGTCCGAAACCAAGTCGATGATGCTTTCGATGTTATGGTGATCTCCGCCGAGGTGGGAGTGCTCAAACCCGAACCGAGGATCTATCAGGTCGCCCTGGAGAAGCTGGGTCTCGATGCGCGTGAGAGCGCCTTCGTGGATGATACTATTGGGAATATCGAAGCGGCAGGCCACCTCGGCATGCGGGGTATTCTCTTTCGAAATCAGGAACAGGCCCGACGCGAAGTGGAAACGCTCTTGACCTAAGCGAGGTGTTCAAGCCAGTCATGAGACCACTCGGCGCAGGCTCCATCCTGCGCCGTTCTCTTGCTTAGGGGTGCTGAGAGCTGGCGCCTGCGCTTCTTGACCGAGCCATGTGCCGAAGTGGAGCATCGGTTGTGTGTGAGCCGAGACTTCACGAACGCCGGCCGCCTCCAAACGGCGCGGGAGTCAGGTTGGCAATTCTGAGTTGATGCTGCACTCTAACGAAAATGCTGCAGAGTCTACGAAGTCACTACCTCCAACCCGTGCGGAGCTTTGACAATGCCGCGCGGCTTTTCTTGATCATGATCATCATTGATGGCGTGATCCTGAGCGGCTGGCAGCTATTCTTCAATTTCTATATGCTGCACAGCGGTTTCACGCGTGAGTTCCTGGGGCTGGTCAATTCGATGCCGTCGGCCGCAGGGCTGATCCTTGGGATTCCCCTCGGCCGCCTTTCTGACCGCATCGGCAGAAGGCCGTCGATCATCCTCGGCATCGCGATGTCCAGCGTGTTCATGCTGACCCAAGTCTCTTTTCCACAGCCGGGCGTGATCGTGGCGGCCGGCTTCCTAAACGGCGCCTCCAACATGCTCTTTGTTGTGAGTCAAGCACCTCTCATGGTCAAGCTTTCTCAGCCACAGAATCGGACCATGCTCTTCAGCCTGTCGTACGGTTTGCAGACGATTTCGGGTGCCTTTGGCGCTCTGTTTGCAGGCCAGCTGCCAGCGCTGTTTGGCGTGCTTTTGCGCATCCCCGAAGATAGCGCCATGGCCTACCAGGCCGTACTCATCACCAGCGTGCTAATTGGAACGCTATCCCTTATCCCTGCATACTTGATGCGGGAGCCACAGTCGCAGTCTGTGCTCGGACGAGTAGGACCGACCGCAATCGATTCCAGTCCCTCAAGTGAGCTTAGTGCTACCGCTCCGAAGCCAGCGATC
The DNA here is from genome assembly GCA_041480885.1 of Anaerolineae bacterium. GTDB lineage: Bacteria > Chloroflexota > Anaerolineae > Anaerolineales > Villigracilaceae > Fen-1038. The sequence goes on along the minus strand of JBGPAT010000003.1, from coordinate 17,887 downwards.
CCAGAGAAGGCCCAGCAGGCGACCAATCGGCTTTCGCCGGCGCTGCTGTCCATGACGGCCAAGATGACCGCTCCGCAGGTGCTGATTGGCTTCGGGGCCGCCATCTTGATCCCATATCTGAATGTATTCTTCAAAGACCGGTTTGACATCAGCGATTCGCTGCTTGGATTGCTTTTCGCTGCCTCCGCCCTCTTGATCGGAATCGGTAGCCTGATGGCGCCACGGCTCTCCACGCTGCTCGGTGGAAAGATCCGTGCGACTGCGGCCACGCAATCGGTCAGCCTAGTTTTCTTGTTAATGATGGGTTTTGCACCAGTCCTATGGTTGTCGGCGCTCTCGTATCTGGCGCGTACGGCTCTCATGAACATGGCCTCCCCGCTCTATTCCGCTTTCTGCATGGAGCGGACGCCCGAACAACATCAGGGCTTCGTGAACAGCATCTTGAGCCTCTCCTGGAGCGTTGGCTGGGCAGTCGGCCCTTACGTCTCGGGTGTGGTGCAGGAGCAGTACGGCTTTACGCCCCTTTTCGCAGCCACTGCACTGCTTTACCTGGTGGCCATCGCCCTGGTCTGGAATTTCTTCAGACATGAGGATCTCGTCCAGATCGGCGCCGAGGCACGGCTGCACACTCCGGAATTTCCCGAATAGATCGCCCTAGCGCTGCGCAGAGCGCGGCATTTGGCAATTGACGGCTGATGCCTCCAGCGCCCCCCTCTGCGTGGGCGGCGGCCTGGAGCGTGACGCGAGAGACCCAAAGGGATCCTAAGGATTGGCCACTCAGGGAAGTCAGGCACTGGGACGACAGGGCTACCACTGCGCTCTTAACACAACTGCCCCCCACGCAATGCGGGGGGCAGTCAGCTGGTGGACGAGCATCTATGCACCGACCGGCGCCGGCAGCATCTCCTTCAGCATGATCTCAAGCGCCATGGTATGCCCGCAGCGCTGGTGCGTCAGGAAAAACTCACAATCACATTCGAACTTGCCGTCACCGAATCTGACGCGATGACTGTTGTTGTCGCCGTGAAAGGTCAGATCAAACGAACTGAACCGAAAGCGGTCATGTTCCTCAGCGTAGCGCTTCGCCTTCTCGATCTTTCCAATCATGCCATAATCCATGACCCAGTCTCCTTTCAGAATTGAAGTAAAAAGACACGCGAGCTCTCGCGTGCCTTCTTAGGTCGTTGCTCTGACTTTGGCTCTGCCAATATTCGCATGGCGGAATCACCTACGGTTTGAGTATAGTCAAGATCGCGGGACAAGTCAACGGCCGGTACGCCACTATTAATGTAAGCGTATGCCAACCGTAGGGTCGCCGGCTAGTCTGCGGCGGCCCCGGCCATGGTCGGTTCATCTCCGTTGTATCGAAGCAGCATCGGCCAGCGGCCTGTAATCATCGCCACGATCAGGATTGTGCCAACTCCGCCGCTTATGATCGCGAACGGGACTCCCAATCCCTGCGCGACGGCACCTGCTTCGATCTCCCCAAGTTGCGGGCCGCCCATGAAGAAGATCTGGTTGATGCCGGTCATCCGCCCCCGCAGTGAGTCCGGCGTGTTCAAGTTCCGGATCGTATTGCGGATGATGGTGCTGACGGAGTCGGCTGCGCCGGTCAAGACGAGTGCCAGGAAGATAATGCCGTAGACCCGCGATAGGCCGAAAAGGATGGTGGCCAGACCAAACACGACCACCGAACCCAGCAGCAATTGTCCTTGCCGTTTGATGCGACTGAATTGCGAAACCACGAGCCCCACCACAACCGCGCCCACTGATGGGGCGGCGGCCAGCCAGCCGTAGGCGATTTCTCCGACATGCAGGACATATTGGGTAAAGTAGGGAAGTAGGGTGTTCGCGGACGCAAAGAAGGTCGCGCAGAAATCCAGGATCATGCTGGAGAGGATCAATGGCTGGCTCCGTATGAAACGTATGCCGTCGCGTGTGTCATTCAGCGCGGCCCTGAGACCGCTTGCCGCAACCACTCTCTCATGTGTAACATTTCCCATGGCGATCAGTGCGAAGATGACCGCCAAAAAGGACACCGCATTGATCAGGTAGGCATATGCCTGTCCCCAGTACGCAATAACCACGCCGCTCAGAGCCGGACCGGCAATTGCGCCGGTGCTGAATGCAATGGACTGCAGCGAGAACGCGTTCGGCAGGTCCTCCCGCGGCACGAGGTTCGGCACCAGCGATTGGCGGGCTGGCAGGTCGAAGGCCATGGCTGACGCTTGCATGGCGGTAAGCAAGTAGATGTGCCATAGCCGGATTACGCCATAGTACGTAAGTACACCAAGTGCCAAAGCCACGAGGAGCGCCACACTCTGTGTGAGGAATAAGATCGAGCGGCGATTATACCGATCGGCGACCAGTCCGCCGACCAACGAGAAGCACAGCACCGCTATGAAACGGACGCCGCCCACGACGCTCACGGCGATGGGATCGCGGCTCAACTGACTGATATGCCAGAACAAGGCCCATTGCTGCATCTGGCTGCCGATCATGGAGATGATGAGGCCGACCCAGATTAGAGCGAACGGCCGGTATCGAAGAGCCGCGGGGATGTGGATCACGCCGAGAACCCCAAATTAGACTCCGACCAAGACATTCTGGGGCCCAGGGCCAAGCGCCTTGATGTTCGAGCTTTTGTCGCCGCGCTGGATCTGCAAGATGCGCCGGTGCACAGTCTTGTTGACTAGCGCGTCAGAGCGAGTGCTCATGCGGAATCGCGGCGCCGCCCGCGCGCCGAACCGTCGACTCCCAACGATGGTGATCACTCTGTTTTCCTCTTGGAGGACCGCTGGACACAAAAAGAGCAGGAAGCGGGACGACGCCCGTGCCTGCTTCCGGCGAACCCAAGCCGCCTTCAGGTACCCCAGTCTCGTAGGTACAGGAAATCGTAGCCGACAGTGCGGTTGCTCAGCTTGGCGATAGGAGGCATGACGCGCTTGAACTGGCTGCGCCGCACACGATCGGTGACTCGATCCACAAGGCCCCGGTCAAAGCCCGCCTCCACGCATTCATACGCTGTGTAGCGCTTGTCCACCAGCAAGTAGAGCAACTTGTCGACTTCGTCGTATTTCATGCCAAGCTCAACCTCGTCGGTCTGCCCCACCCATAGGTCTGCCGATGGCGGCTTGATGAGCACGGACCTTGGAAGCTCCATGGCCTGCGCAAGTTGACGAAGCTGCGTTTTATATAGGTCGCCCAGCGGGTTAAGGGCCGCAGCCATGTCGCCCCACAGTGTAGTATAGCCAAGCAGGAGTTCCGTCTTGTTGCTCGTACCGACCACCAGTCCCTTGAAGGCCTCTGACCGATCGTACAGGACGATCATGCGCGCGCGTGCCATCAGATTGCCTTTACGTACGTTCGACATCTGGGCATCGCGTGCGATCAATGGCTCGACCATCGCCGTGATCTCGAAGGTGTCCTGCTGGACCCCGAGCTTTTCGGCAGTCAGCCTGGCATCCTCCAGGGAATCAGGCGAGGACGATTTGTAGGGCAGGCGCACTGCCAGCACGTTCTGAGGCCCAAGCGCTTCTGCAGCCAAAGCGCAAGACAGGGCCGAGTCCAACCCACCCGATAGACCAACGATGGCACGCTCGAAACCTGCCCGCGTGATCTCGCTTCTCACGAAACCCGTCAGGATCTGGCGCGTCAAGCCTGTGTGGATCGTGAGATCGATGATCATTTGGACAGGATCCGATCCAGTTCCTTGCGGACCAAGCCGGTCCGCTCATCGCGGAGCAGGGGCAATCGCGCTCGAGTTCGACGCAGTTGGTTCAAATCCAGATCCGCTGCGCAGAGGGCCTCTTCAAAATAGGGACCCTGTGCGATCCGCTCGCCACTCGGATCGAAGACAGTCGCTCCTCCCCAGAAATTCAGGCCGTCTTCGTAACCGACCCGGTTCGTATGTGCTACAAAGCATGTAAACAGGTTAGCGTAGGACTGATTCACGCCTTCGACCCACCACGCCGACTCAAGTTTCTCGTGCACGCCCACGCCGCGGCCCGGGGAGGCCGAAGAGAAGAGCAGCACGTCGGCGCCATCCAACCAGAGCAAATACGGCGGTGACGCATGCCAGAAATCCTCACAGACAAGCATGCCGACCCTTCCAAAGCGGGTGTCGAACGCCCTTACCGAATCACCCGGTGTAAAGAAACGCCCCTCGTCGAAGAGGGCGTAGGTCGGGAGATACAGTTTGCGATGGATATGCAGCACCTGCCCGGCGGAGAGATAGGCTGCCGCAATATAGAAGCGATGGCGCTCATCCTCGTCCACGAAGCCGACAACGAGATCAACATCCTGGCTCGCCCTGAGCAGCGGGTGAAAGATGGGATCGTCACTCACAGCCCGGTGCGCCACGGTCGGCACAAGGTCCTGCAAAACGTATCCGGTCAGTGATAGCTCGGGAAAGACGATCAGGTCGGCTTTTTGGGCTCTTGCCCGCTTGATGAACTCCAGATGCTTGTCCAGATTCGCCTGAACGTCCCCAAGCTTGGTCGCGATCTGCGCCAGGGAGAGATTGAGCCGCATGCGCGGAATCTTACCACCGAACGCTGGCTGGTCCGGCGCACAGAACGCAACGCCGCGGCCAAAGGTCGCGAAGCGCTTGCCTTCTAAACGGGGTGGAAACTCGGGTTGATCAGGCAGCCAACCTAGTGCGCCCGCTCAGTACTGATTCAAAACCGCTTTGGTAGATCTCCCCCAGGGCAGGAGAAAACGGAGCCGCGCCCCAAGGGAGACCCTGCCCCCATAAAGGGGTTGATCTTCATTTCTCGAGGAGAGCTTTCATCGCAGCCAGCACCATTTGCCAGTTCTGCTGGGAGTGGGCCTTCTCGTCTTCGGACCCATTGTTGTCCTGCGTGATCGTGAGCCGGGTGCTCCTGCCCTCCGCCTTGGATAGTTCATAGGAAACAGTATGGTAGTTCTCGGGAGAATCCGCTGTTCCAGAGAGGGGCGACCAGTGCGTCGACACCAAGAGCTTCCCCCGTTCGGCTCGAAGGATACGGCCCTTGTCCTGGTACGGCCTCCCCTCCCATTGACCCCTGTACAGAATAGCGCTACCGACCTTCCAGTCTGTGATCACGTCAGCGCCGAAGAGGTATTGCTTGATGGTCGCGGGGGTGGTCAATGCCTCCCATACCTTCGCGGGTGACGCATTGATCGTGATGGCGGCTCTTGCAACAAGGTTCTTTTCCATTAGGTCAACCTCCATCATTGGCCGGCGGCCTGAGGCGCCCCCGATGTCGAAATAGCGATTGTTTTAGACTTGCCCGCATCTACGTTTGCCATATTTGGCGAAGTCGTCAAAATGCTCATGTCTCCTTCATCTTGTTGCGCCAGCCCACAATAAGCGGAAGAATGAAAGTCAGCGCGTAGTAAACATAGACATCCAATTTGTAATATCCATCTGCCGGCTTGAATGCCTTGACCAACAAGAAGTAATCGCAAACGGCGGCAATCAGTGTCCAGACAATCGAGAGCAAGGCATAGTATTGAAACGAATCTGCTTTTACTTTCCTCAGCAATACCCAAAGCGTGATGATTATCCCGATCGGCATAATAATCCAACCCAGAAGAGAAGGGGATACTACCGCAAAAAGCATAATGCCGAGAGCGTATCCGATAAGCCAAAGAATGAAACCCCAACCAAAAGCATCTTTCAGAAACTGTTTGTTCATGAGTTGTCCTCAAATCACTGCTGAAAACGTCTTCCAAACTTGGCTCGTCGGTCAGTCATTACAAAACACCTGCTTCTCAAGACCATCTTCAACACCGGGGAGGAATACGGTGCCCGGGCGCGTGACGCCGAGGCAACATCTTTCAATTTCGCTGAACATAGAACTTGGCGGAGAGGGTGGGATTCGAACCCACGGTGGCCACAAGGACCACAACGGTTTTCGAGACCGTCCCATTCAACCGCTCTGGCACCTCTCCAGTGTCGACAAGCACGCGCAGTTGCCGTCGGGCGCCGCGAATTATAACGCACGCCGCTGCGCGGAATTCGGCCATGGATTGGCTGATATCGCACGGGTCCCGGAAGCCGGCCGCTCGGCGCACATTGCAGGTGAGCCGCCTGCAACGCCGAGGAATGCATCGGTGAGCGTCTCAGCTTGACGGGCAGAGTGATTGACCGCGCCGCCCGGCAGCCTGCAAAACTTGAGAGATCTGATCGCCGAATTGCTGCAGCCTCCACGGTGAGGATTGCATGATGGCCGCGACATCTCCCGATGGGTTCTCAATGAGCGCGAGCAACAGACTGCGAGGCAGTACCACGTCGGACTCGACCTCCATTGCGGCTGCTGTCTTTTTGCGCCATTCTTTCAACTTGTCCAGTCGCCTCAAGTAGGCACCGTCGGGTGCCGGGGGACGCGTACGCTCGACGAGGCTGCTTTCCATGCCACGCCGCACTGCCTCAAGCACCTCGCCTCCCCAGGATTCCATTTGCCTGGAACTCAGACCGGTTTCAGCCAGTTCCTGCGGCGTCGACGGACCGGCTCTTGCAATCTCGATCAGCCGTTCGTCATCCAGCACTTTGAAGGGCGGACGATCTAGCCGCTGAGCAATATCTTCGCGGGATGCCAGCAGTTCCTTCAGCACGGTGAGCTCGCGCGCACTTAGGTCCCGGCGCATGCCGAATCGCGACCACGACGGCGCCTGGGATTTGGGCTTCGGCCCGCCGGCATTGCAGGCCATGCGGAAATCCTCCTGCGCGAGCTCCCAAAGCCCTCGCTGCTGAAGTTCAGTTTTGAGCAGGTCCCGCAGCGCTATGAGATAGTGAGTATCCAGAACCGCATAGAGCAGCAGATCGCGTGAGAGTGGTCGTACGCCCCAGTCCGCCTTCTGAAAGCGCTTGCTGATCGTGATGCCGAATTTCTCTTCCAGCAGGCGATCCAGCCCCGCTTGTTTGCGGCCGAGGATGCGGCCGGCCTGCATCGTGTCAAAGATGTTGGAAAAGGAAAAACCGTAGTCGCGTCGCAGGCAAATCAAATCATATTCGGAGGCATGAAAGATCTTCTCAATGCGCGGCTCTGAAAAGATCGCACCCAGCGACTTCAAATTCCCGAAGGCCAGTGGATCCACGACGTAGTCCTGTTCCAGCGTGGAGAATTGAATCAGACAAACCCGCTCGCGGTAGGCGTGCAGACTGTTGGATTCTGTATCGACCGAGACGCGCGCCTGCCTGCCCAGAACGTGAGCCAGCTCAGCGAGCGCTGTTTCGGTTTCAACAAGCTGCGGGAGGTCAGCGGTTGCCGAGTCCACAATGCGCGATTATATCTCGCGGCTCTTCTCCATTACGAGGGCCCCCTCGCCATCATTGTAGTATCCCTGCCAGACATCCACGCGGAGATAACCTTCCTGCTCATAGAGGCGGATCGCGCCTTCGTTCGAGGCGCGCACGGAGAGGCGCACCCGCGGTGTCTTCAGCTTCACTTCGCAAGCACGAAGCAGACTGCGGCCCACGCCGCGCCGGCGGTGCTCAGGCAGCACCCCGATTGTTGCGACCCACGACAGCCCGTCGGAGGGCCGCTGATCACCTGCGGCAAAACCGATCATTTGTCCAAGCTCGACCGCTTTCAGTCGCACGACGTCCGGAAAAGTCAGAACCGCGATCAGATCCAAGAACGGCCAGGAGTCCTTTCCGAAGCAGAGACGTTCAAGCTTGTTCAAGGCATTAAGGTCAAGCAGAGAAGCAGCAGTGATTTCCATGGAAGCCGGGCAACACAAAAGGCCCCCCGCGATGCGAGAGGCCTCGATTGTATCATCCGGCAATGCAGCTCTACTTGCCGTTCTTGCCTTTGATAAACTCCTCAATCATGCTGGTGAACTCCATGGGGAAGATGTACTTGGTGGCGGCTCCCTGGCCAAGAGACTTGAGTGTTTCAAAATACTGGAGGGTCATCGTCTTCTGGTCAATGGATTTTGCAGAGGCAAAGATCTTATCCAGAGCCACCGCGAAGCCTTCGGCGCGCAGCGCCTGGGCCTGTTTTTCGCCCTCGGCCTGCAGGATGTTGGCCTGTTTGGAGCCCTCCGCCTTCAGGATGGAGGACTGCTTCTCGCCTTCCGCGACGTTAATGGCCGCCTCGCGCGTGCCTGTCGATTCGGTGACGACTGCGCGACGCACGCGCTCGGCCGTCATCTGGCGATTCATCGCCTCCTGAACTTCGCGCGGAGGGATGATCTCCCGGATCTCGACGTTGGTCACCTTCACGCCCCACCGTTCGGTGACTTCATCCAGCTTTGTGCGCAGCGTGGTATTGATGTTCTCGCGCTGGGATAGGACCTCGTCCAGAGCGATGCCGCCGATCACAGAGCGCAGTGTCGTGGTCGACATGCCCGCTGCCGACATCTCGAAGTTTTGAACCGCCACCACGCTGGCCGTGGGCTCGATCACCTTGAAGTACCACAGGAAGTCAATGGAAATGGGGGCATTATCCTTCGTGATGGATACCTGATGCGGCACCTCGCGGATCTGCTCACGCAGGTCCACTCTCACGGGGCGGTCAACGATCGGAATTAGCAGTACGATGCCGGGGCCACGAGGCGCGCTCAACACGCGACCGAGACGAAACACCACCAGCCTCTGATATTCGGGAACGATGCGGATCGCGTTCATTAGGAAAATGACACCAAGCACCACCACCGCGCCGATAAGGCAAAGAAGAACCTGCTGAGTCATGTATTGCTCCTTTCTTTGTCAAGACTCTGGAGAACGGCCTTTTTCAACCACGAGAATGAAGCCTTCTCGTCCGACGACCTTTATGGGGCTTCCAACCGGGATCAGTTCCTGGCTGCGCGCAGACCACAACTCTCCCGCCACCTGCGCCGAGCCATCCTGCCTGATCGCAGTCTTGGCCTCCCCAAATTGACCCATCAACGCAGAGAGATCCTGTGCGGGTCTCGTCTGCGCACTCTGAACTACCTTGCGTGCAAGGACCCACAAAACAATCCCGTAGATGGCGGATGTTCCTGCCGCCAATGCAGGACTCACCGCTATCAGGCGCTTGTCGGCCGGAAAGAAGAACAGGGAGCCGGCTATAAGACCAAGGATGGACAGTGCGAGCCAAAGCTCGCGGCGTGGTCCCCTGACGGCAAAGAAAAACGGCACAAGACTTACCAACAACAAAACCAATGCCCACCAGTTGAAGGACAATTGGTAGACCGCGTATCCTGCCATGAACATCGAAAACATTGCAAGAACTTCAGGCAACCCAGTGCCAGGCACGGCCAAGGCGATCAGAACAAAGAATGTTGCTGCCACGAGCACAAGATACGCAATGTTCGGGTCCAACAGTACTTCCATCCGGACTCTCAGGGGAAAGCCCAAACCATTATACGCCAATCGGTCGTCACAGTATGAATACGTACAGGCCGAGCCTGAAGTTGCCGGGGTGTATAATCACGGCGACTTCTCCCGAGCTTCGTCCACTTTGGCTGGGCACGACGATCTCCCGGTGCGCGTACAGCGCCTCTGCGCTCCGGCAGGCGGCGCGGCCAAGGTGGATTGCAGGAGCATTTCTTGGAATTCAAGACCATTTGCGTGATCGGCTTGGGCTATATCGGGTTGCCCACCGCCTCTACGTTCGCCGCTCACGGCATCCAAGTATTGGGGGTCGACGTCAATCCTCGCGTCATTGAGACTTTGAGACGAGGAGACATTCACATCCACGAGCCCGGTCTGCGCGACAGGTACCAGTCCGCGCTGGCATCCGGCATGCTGTCAGTCTCATCCGAACCTGCCGGGGCAGACGCTTTTGTGATTGCTGTGCCGACACCGTTCTACGAGGACAGGCTGGGGACGTATCAGGGCCAGAAATATAAGCGAGCGGACCTGCGGGCCGTGACCTCGGCCGCCGAGTCGATCGTTCCGTTCCTACGCAAAGGTAATCTCGTTGTGCTCGAATCTACCTCGCCCCCGCGCACGACCATTGAGCTGGTCGCGCCGATCTTGGAACGCTCGGGTTTGCAGGCAGGTCGGGATTTTCACCTTGCCTATTCACCCGAACGCGTCTTGCCCGGTCAGATCTTGCGCGAGCTGACTGATAACGCGCGGGTCGTTGGAGGCGTAACGCCGGAAGCGGCCCAGGCAGCCGCGGACTTGTACTCCATCTTCGTCAAGGGCGATATCATTCGCACCGACGCGACAACTGCGGAACTGGTCAAGTTGATGGAGAACACCTATCGCGATGTGAATATCGCCGTTGCCAACGAGTTCTCGCAACTCGCCGACAGGTTCGGCGTCGACGTATGGGAAGCGATCTCGCTTGCCAATCGTCACCCGCGAGTCAAGATCCTGAGCCCAGGCCCGGGCGTCGGGGGACACTGCATCAGCGTGGATCCGTGGTTCCTGGTCGAGGCCGCGCCGGAGCTCACGCCTCTGATCAGCAGTGCCCGCCGCGTCAACGATGCGCAGCCTGATTACGTCGTTGAGTTAACTCGGAGAGCGCTCGGAGACTTGGAGAAGAAGAAGATCGCGGCGCTTGGTATGGCCTACAAGCCCGATGTGGACGACGTCCGGGAGAGCCCCGCGGCGCAGATCGTACGGCTGCTTCAGAGTGCGGGGGCCAGCGTCAAAGCCTGGGAACCGTTTGGTCCCACCGCGGAGCTCAGGGATGTAAGGATGGCACCCAGCCTGGATGCTGCCCTTTCGGATGCAGACGCCGTATTGTTGCTGGTCCGACACTCTGAGTTCGTCCATTTGCGTCCGCAGTATATTGCGATGAAGAGCCGCGCCCGCATTGTCATTGACACGGTCAACGCCTGGGATCCCGCGGAGTGGCGAGAGGCCGGTTTCCACCTCACGCGTCTTGGCGTCAACCAATAGGTGCGCGGCCTCATGAGAGGGGGCTGCCTGCGGCCCTCTCGATGGTCACCACTTGTGAGGACCAGGCTCGAGCTGAGCCCATGAAGATTCTCTCCATCCTTGGCACGCGGCCGGAGGCCGTTAAGATGGCGCCGGTCATCCTCGCCCTGTCTCGAACGACAGGTGTTGAGTCGCGCGTCTGTACCACCGCGCAGCATCGCCAGATGCTGGATCAAGTGCTGTCGCTGTTCGAGATCCGCCCAGACTACGATCTCAACTTGATGCGCGAGGATCAATCACTGGCCGCCTTGAGCGCGGCCATTTTCAGCGACCTGGACCCGGTTCTCGACACCTGCAAGCCCGATTGGGTGCTGGTACAAGGCGATACCACTACTGTGGCCATCGCCTCGCTGCTGTCGTACTATCGCCGCATCCGTGTGGGCCATGTGGAGGCCGGTTTGCGCACGCAAGACCACTGGCAGCCTTTCCCAGAGGAACTGAACCGTCGCGTGGCCTCTATCATTGCAGATCTACACTTCGCCCCCACGCAACAAGCGCGGCTGAACCTGCTGCGGGAAGGCGTGGACGACCGTTTGATAGTTGTAACGGGAAATCCCGTAATCGACGCGCTGCAGTTCGTGGCTTCGCAGGCACAGCCAGATTCCGTTGCCGAGTTGCTGCGCACGCTCAGAGTGGGTACACCCGCGACTACCTCTGGGGCGGGCAACGATCTGCGTTCAGCTCCTGGCCACCGGGCTTCCAAGGCGCTTGTCCTGGTCACAGCCCACCGCCGCGAGAACTTCGGTGAGCCGCTGGAGCGGATTTGCCTCGCGTTGCGGGAGCTCGCAGGCCGGGGCGATGTCGAAATCATCTATCCTGTACACCTGAATCCAAGTGTGCAGGCACCGGCGCGCCGGCTGCTGGAGAACGTGCCTCATGTGACTCTGCTGCCCCCGCTCGACTATCTTCCCATGGTCCACCTCATCAAGCACGCTGCACTGATCCTTACAGACTCTGGCGGCGTGCAAGAGGAAGCGCCGGCCTTCGGCGTTCCCGTCCTGGTGCTGCGCGAGGTGACCGAACGGCCCGAGGGTATTGAAGCCGGCACCCTGAAACTGGTCGGCACAGACTCACGGCGTATCGTCAAGGAGGCGAATCTCCTTCTCGACGACCCCACTGCGTACGCAAGGATGGCGAAGGCGACTAATCCATATGGAGACGGGCACGCGGCCGAGAAGATCGTGCGCGCGCTGCTAGATTTCCACGATCAGTAGGTTGAGCGGAAATACCGGTCCATCTTCACAGGCAAGCAAAGTCTCCCTGCGCATCTTCACCGCGCAAGCCCCACATTGAGCCAGTCCGCCGCAGGGCATTGGCACGCGGACTAGGACATCGCTCCGCGCGGCACCTTGGCCCCCATCGGGCATATTCTCGATAAACCCCGGCAATGATTCACGCGCCGCGTCGGCAGCGACATAGTCGGCCCACCGGCAAACCTCGGCGAGGGCGCTCAGGGGCTGGACCTCAACTTGGAAAGGCAAATCGTCCGGTGGATTCGCGCAGACCAGCGTGACGGATGCATCTTGCTTGAAAGCGAAATCGAGTAGCGGCAGTATTCGCCAGGGCGCCGTATCGTAGGCGATCAGAGCTACACGCCGTGCCGTTGCAGGCAGACTGAATCCGTGTCCCAGCGGACCTCGCAGATGGACTCGGATGCCTGGCCTCCATAGATCGGGCGCCGGTGGCACCGCGAGAAAACCATCGTCGAAAGAGCGGGCGGGGAATAGGGCATCGGCTAGCGGCGAGTCCGAGGCATCCTGATGTGCCAGGACGTATTGCCCCGGCGCCGGAATCGAGCCCCGTGGGCAAGTGATGCGGGCAGCAGGCTGCCCGTCCAAGAGGTTGAGTTCGGTAACGAACCCCTCGGCTTGCATACCAGCATCCTATCATGGGCCTTGGCGAGCAGCAAGCGATTATAATGAGCGGGCCGTTGCCGCGCCACGTCAATCCATCGCCGTCTTCGTACCGACGACGGGGCTCATTCCGGTGACAATGACTCGGGATGATACCAGAATTCCGCGCCGGCCTGGGACTGTCAGCGAACGCCTAGACAACCTCCATACGGGGCGGCATCCCATCGGGCCGGTCGTTCCGCAACACCGCCGCTGGCTAATCCGGACGCAGTGGCGTCCGGCGAGTGGTGACGGGCCAAGGAGCTTATGAATCAGAAGAAACCGAGCGGCCGCCAGATTCGTCTTACGAGTCTGGCAGCCTGCGCCGGCTGAGCTTCCAAGCTCAATGCGGAAACGCTGGCGCAGGTTCTGCGTCCGCTGCAGCAAGCCTTCAATCAGTCGGACTACCCGGACCTACTCGTGGGACTCTCGAGCCCCGACGACGCGGCTGTCTGGCGATTGGATGATGCGCGGGCTTTGGTCGTGACTACGGACTTCTTCACGCCCATCGTGGACGATCCGTATGCCTACGGCGCGATTGCCGCAGCCAACAGCCTTTCCGACATCTATGCGATGGGCGGCAAACCCTTCCTCGCACTGAACGTTGCAGCAATCCCCGAGGATCTTCCCAGTTCCCTCATGCTCGAGATCTTGCGGGGCGGGGCGGAGAAGTCCAAGGAAGCCGGGGTAGTGATCGCGGGGGGGCACACGATCAAAGATCGTGAGCCAAAATACGGCTTGGTCGCGATTGGATTCGTCGATCCGAAAAGAATGTTGAGCAAAAGGGGGCTAAGGGCGGGCGATGCGCTGGTCCTCACCAAGCCGCTCGGGTCTGGCTTGACATCCACGGCCCTTAAGCAAGATCAAGCGGACCCAGGAGACGTTGAGGAGGCCACCACGTGGATGATGAGGCTGAATCGGACTGCCAGCGAGCTGGCAGTCGAATTCGAGCTTTCCGCAGCAACCGACATCACCGGATTCGGACTGCTGGGACACGGTCTCGAAATGGCACGCAGCGCCGGAGTTTCACTCGAGATCGAGTACCGCAGCGTTCCCTTTCTGACGGGGGCAAGGAAGTATGCCGTGATGGGGACATTCGCCAGTGGACTCCGGGATAACCTCTCGTTCTTCGGCCCGGGTGTCGAGTTCGATGCAGCCATCGATGAACCCGCCCGGATGATGCTATTTGATCCGCAAACCAGTGGCGGTCTGCTGCTCGGCGTGCCGCACGACAACGTGAAAGCATTTGAGAGCCGTGCCCATGAACTCAAGCAAGAAGTATGGGTGATCGGCAAAGCCAAGCCGGGCGGGGGGATTCGGGTAGAATAGTTGCGGTGGACGCTCACCCACCGGGCCATCTCAATGCCAGGATTGATAGACAAACTCCTAATATTTCTCCTGCTGCTTGTGATCAACGGCCTCTTTGTGATGTCGGAAATGGCCGTTGTTGCGTCTCGAAAGGCTCGGCTGCAGCAGCAATCCAACGAGGGCAATAGACCCGCCGGGCATGCTCTCGACCTGGCACAAAACCCGGCGGTTTTCCTATCCACGGTCCAAATCGGGATTACTCTGATCAGCATCCTTCTGGGTGCGGTGGGAGGGTCCGCATTCTCAACGCCTCTGGCTGACTGGTTCAGAACCCTGCCCGGCATCAGCGCGTATGCCGGCCCATTGGCATTCAGCTTGATCATCGTGCTCATCACGACGCTTACGCTGCTCGTCGGCGAACTTGTACCGAAGCGTGTGGCCTTGCATCAGCCTGAGAAGATAGCTGCGGCCATCTCTGGGCCAATGTCAGTAGTCTCGAAGCTATTCACGCCGCTGGTCTGGGTGCTCGGCAAGATGACTGAATTTGTGCTGCAAGTAATCGGCATCAAACCAAGCGACGAACCAGCGGTGACGGAGGAGGAGATTCATCTCTTGATCGACCAGGGCAAGGAGGCCGGCGTCATCGAAGAGGCCGAGCAGGAAATGGTGGAGGGCGTATTCAGTCTGAGTGATTCGAGGGTGTACTCCCTGATGACGCCGCGCACCGAAATCACCTGGCTCGACATCAAGGATTCACCGGATGACATTCGACGCAAGATTGTTGAGAGCCCCTATTCGCGCTTTCCGGTCTGCCAAGACAGTCTCGACGTGATCCTGGGAATCGTCAAGGCACGCGATCTGCTGGCGCCTCCCGCTCTGTCAGCCGATGACTTCAAATTGAAGGACAAGCTCCGGCCGGCCTTCTACGTACCTGAGACGATGTACGCCTCGCGGGCCCTGGAGGTCTTCAAGGAAAAGAACGCCGAAATAATGCTCGTGATCGACGAGTTTGGCAGCCTGCAGGGGCTACTGACACTGAATGACATCATTGAGGAGATCGTTGGCGATATCGAGGTGGAACCACAAGCCACCCAGCGGCAAGATGGGTCATGGCTGCTCGACGGCCTGCTGGCTGTGGATGACTTCAAGGAGATCTTTAGGGTCGATCAACTACCACACGAAAGCGAATACGAGTCGTTGAGCGGCTTCGTGATGATGTCGCTCGGCCGCGTGCCGCAGGCCGCCGATCACTTCGAGTGGAACGGCCTGCGCTTCGAGGTCATGGATATGGATGGCCGGCGTGTCGACAAGGTACTTGTCACCACGCTGCCGCCGCGTTCTCCGACGCAGCCCCTAAAAGCCAAAAAGCAAGCATGACCTCGCTGGCGTTCGCCTCGCGCCGTTCGCCGATCTATGGGCGCGCCGGAATGGTGGCGTCCTCGCAACCGTTGGCCACGGCCGCGGGCATTGAGATTCTCCGCCAAGGCGGCAATGCCGCCGACGCGGCGGTAGCCGTGGCTGCTGCCCTCAACGTCACTGAACCCACATCTACAGGCATCGGCGGCGATATGTTCGCCCTGTTCTTCGAGGGGCAGACCCAACAGGTCAGCGCACTCAATGGATCGGGTCGGGCGCCCGCCGCGCTAACGCTGGAGCGTTTGAAGCAAGAAGGCCTTACAGAAATCCCTCCGTATCATCCGTACACGGTCACCGTGCCTGGCGCGTGCGCAGGCTGGTGTGACCTGGTGGAGCGCCACGGCAACTTGAGCATGGAGGAGATTCTTGCACCCGCAATCCGGCTTGCCGAAGAAGGCTTCCCGGTGACTCCCATCACCTCATATTTCTGGCAGCGCGGCGTCGAGCGGCAATTAAGGTTGGCTACAAATGGGTACGAGCTCACGCTGGACGGCCGAGCCCCGATTCCGGGTGAGATCTTCAAGAATCCGGGATTGGCGCGCACCTTCAAGCAAGTCGCCGAAGGTGGAAAACGTGCCTTCTACGAAGGGGACATTGCCAGGGCAATCACGACCGTTGTACAGCAATCCGGCGGCTGTCTTGCACTTGCGGACTTAGCGACACATGTATCTTCATGGGAGGAACCCCTCAGCGTGAGCTATCGGACTTACCGCGTTTTTGAATGTCCGCCGAATGGACAAGGCCTGACAGCCTTAATAGCTCTCAATCTGCTGGAAGGTTTCGATCTGGCTTCGCTCGCGCCCCTAGAGGAGGACCGCCTGCACCTGGAGATCGAGGCCCTGCGGCTTGCTTTTGCCGATGCACGCTGGTATGTGTCCGATCCCGGATTTGTGAAACCCAGCGATGGAGACTTGTCCATTTCCGAACTGATATCGAAAGCGTATGCTGTCGAAAGACGCAAGCTCATCGATCCACGCCACGCGACGCTCAATCAGCCGCGGGGGGTGCCGGCGGCTGCGACCGACACGGTGTATCTCAGCGTGATGGATGCCTCGGGCAATGCATGCTCCTTGATCAATAGCAACTACATGGGATTTGGGACCGGAATCGTCCCACGAGGGTGCGGCTTCTCCCTCCAGAACCGGGGCTACAGCTTCAACATGGATCCGGACCATCCGAATGTTCTGGCGCCTCGGAAGCGACCGTATCACACTATTATTCCCGCCTTGGCCACGCGATCAGGCGATGGCTCCCTGTTCGCCTCATTCGGCGTGATGGGCGGATTCATGCAACCCCAGGGGCACGTGCAAGTTTTCACCGACTTGGTGGACAGCGGACTCGACCCGCAGACGGCCCTCGATCTGCCCCGTTTCTGCATTGAGGATGGCAACCCGAATGGCTCCGTGGCGGTCGAGGAAGGCGTGGATAAGGCGACCGTGAGAGGCCTGTCGCGGCGCGGACACTCCATCAGAATGATATCTGGATGGGAACGTGCCCTTTTTGGACGAGGGCAAATCCTAGTGCGCGATCCGAGAACCGGAGTCCTTACAGGTGGGAGCGATCCGCGCGCGGACGGCTGTGCGATGAGCCTCATATAAGAGCAAGTACAGTGCACGCGCCGGTGTGGATTGCCGAACCCGTGATTACCGGCGGAGATTTCCCGAGATTCCCTGGATGCCGGCATTGCACCGAAGAACCAGGCGGGTTCGATGTATTTTCTTCTGCGGTATAATTTTTCTCTGTATGAGTCCAGAAAGTCCATCACAAAGAACCCAGGTGTGTCCCACATGCGGGACTCGGCTGTCTGAGACGGCAACGCGTTGTCCCGTATGCGGAACCGACTTAAGCCCGAAGGCCAAACCCTCCGGCGCGCCCGTGCAAGCCGTGAGATCGGTGGCGGCGGCCCGCATGCCAGAAGTAACCTTGAGTTTGCCGGCGGCGCTCGGCCTGCTAGTCCTTTTTCTGGCAGTCGGAGCCACGGTCGTTTATGCCGGCCTTAGTGCCACTCAGCGGGTTGTGAATCCCACAGCCATTCCGACCGGGACCGAAACAGCTTTGCCGTCGACCACACCCACGGATACACAGCTTCCAACTCTGGCTCCCACGGCGACTGAGCTGGCACCTTTCGAATATACCGTGGCCTCAGGCGACACATGCGGCGGCATTGCTGTTACCTTCGGTGTTTCCGTGCAGAGCGTGATCATTTTGAACAACCTGCCGGCATCCTGCAACAATCTGACCGTCGGCCAAAAGCTGAAAGTCCCCTACCCGACTGCAACGCCGTTGCCCCTGCCCACCAACACACTACAGCCGGCTGCGGCCACGCAGGCCGCTTGCCAGAAAGTCGAGCTGACGGTGCAGGAGAACGACACGCTCTCCAGCATTGCCGCCAATTATGCGGTCTCCA
>JBGPAT010000002.1:0-29419 GCA_041480885.1 Anaerolineae bacterium | reverse complement strand
TGTCCCATGTGGCCAGGGCGCCATTGTCCACCGGCTGGGAAAGGGTTTGGATCGTGAACCAGCCACCTGTGGTGTCTGAAGCGTAGGCAAAGGCAAGTTCGGCATCGGCAAACGCCTGACCGTCGGCTGTGCCCGTGATTGCGACTTGTCCCTGCAAGGCCTGACCTTGGGTCGGCGAGGTAATGATCGGACTGGGAGGCTGCGCGAACGCCGGAGTGACAGAACGCATCGACGTCCAAACAACCAGGCCCATCGCAGCCTGCCAAAAGAGCCATGCGCGTGCGGCCGATCGTTGCCCCACGAGACGGGACAGCCAATTGCGTGAAGCGGAACGACCAGAGTGACGTCGCATCCAAGAACGCCGCGTGATACACCACGCCTAACGAAATCGCCGCTCGAACGCCTTGTGGATTTTTCCCGGGTGGCCGGATCCTCGCGCCCGCAAATCCACACAGGCGTTCTCGCCCTCATTCCTTCTGCGGGTATCGAACAGGTAAGTTTAGCATGAAGAACAAAGGGGGTCAAATTCATGGTAAACTCACAGGGTTCAGCGCTAAGGGAACCTTTCGATGATCAAAACTCGAACCCATGTGATGGCGGACCGCTCATGGTCAATGGAGGGCGCTGCCGCGGACATCCTGAAGTTGGTAGGTTTATGACCAGTCGATATTGTCAAGCGATACGAAAGACTATCCCCGATGGGGAGGGCTCGACCGCCCTCCCCATCGGCTTTTGATGCAGCCAACGCGGTCGCGGAGAGTTTCAGGCCAAAATGGAAATTAGACGAGGCACACCATGACTACGAAGTACTTGTTCGTTACAGGCGGCGTGGTTTCGTCAGTTGGAAAAGGAGTGACGGCTGCTGCCATCGGTCTCATTTTGAAGGAACGCGGTCTCAAGGTTGGCGTTCAGAAGCTGGATCCGTACATCAATGTCGATCCGGGCACCATGTCACCCTATCAGCACGGCGAAGTCTTCGTCCTGGACGACGGAGCCGAAACGGACCTAGACCTGGGTCACTATGAGCGTTTCATCGATATCCGCCTGACGCGCGTCAGCAATTTTACGAGCGGGCAAGTGTATGCCGAGATCATCGGAAAGGAGCGTCGCGGCGATTTCCTGGGAGGTACGATCCAGGTGATCCCACATATTACCAACGAGATCAAGCGGCGGGTGGGGCTGGTTGCCAAGGAGACCGGGGCGGAAATTGTGATCGTGGAAGTGGGCGGCACCGTTGGAGATATCGAGTCTCAGCCATTTCTTGAGGCCCTGCGGCAACTGCGGAATGAGGTGGGGCGCGAAAATGTCTTTTTCATCCATGTCACGTGGATGCCATACATTCAAGCCACCGGTGAACTCAAGACCAAGCCAACGCAGCACTCCGTCGCTGCGCTGAGATCGATCGGCATCTCACCAAATATGATCATCGCCCGTTCGGACTATCCCATCGAGGACGGAACTTGCGACAAGATTGCGCTGTTCTGCGACGTCGAGAAACGGGCGGTCGTGCCCCTGGTTACGAGCGATGTGCTCTACGAGGTGCCACTGCTGCTCGAGAAGGCGCGCGTAGGAGACTACCTGGTCGAGCAGCTGGGGCTCAAAGCCACACGGCAACCCGACATGAAACCCTGGAAGAGGCTGGTGGATGCCGTCCGCCGACCCAAGCCTTCGGTGAGGATTGCCTTAGTTGGCAAGTACGTGGAATTGCAGGATGCTTACATGTCGGTCCGGGAGTCCCTCAAGCATGCTGCGCTCGCCAACGAAGTCGAAGTTGAGATCAGCTGGATTCACTCGGTGGATCTCGAGAAGGACCGGGGCTGGGATGTGGTCCAAAGCGCCGATGGCATCGTCGTTCCCGGGGGGTTCGGCTCACGGGGCATTGAGGGCAAGATCATGGCGGCGCGCTACGCGCGGGAGAAGAGGGTCCCGTACCTTGGACTATGTCTGGGGATGCAAGTGATGACGGTGGAATTCGCGCGGCACGTGCTCGAGCACGAAGATGCCAACTCCACGGAATTCGACCATAGCACCTCTGCTCCCGTGATAGATCTCATGATCGAGCAGCGCTCCATCAGCGACATGGGCGGGACAATGCGTCTCGGCCTCTACCCCTGCGTGCTGCAAAGCGGCACCAAAGCCAGAGCCGCCTACGGTGTGCCGCAAGTGGACGAACGTCACCGCCATCGCTTCGAATTCAACAATGCCTACCGGTCGGACTTTGAGCGGGCAGGTATGGTCTTCTCTGGCATGTCTCCCGACGGAAAACTGGTAGAGATCGCGGAGCTGGCAGACCATCCCTATATGGTTGGGAGCCAATTCCACCCTGAATTCCTTTCAAGGCCCATGAAACCCCACCCCCTCTTTGTCGGGCTGATCAAGGCCGCAAAAGAGCGAAACGCGAAGTAACTGGCGTCAAGTGGGATCGCCCTATATGCCATCGCGCTGGCATTGCCGGGTTCGTTGCCGCGGCGGGCCAAGGCCGGCGACTTTTCGAGCATCAGGATAGCCGGCATGAGACGTGATGGAACAACCCCCCGACAACAGGGCCCTTCACGACCAAGACGCGTAGCCTACGGTTGACAGCATACCGACACGGCACGCGCGAGAGGCACGCCTATCGGCTCGCAAGATTTGCGCGCAGATCGTGCTGGCTCAGCCATGGCTGCCTGTGGGCAGGCAATTGGAGTATATTTAGGGCACCATACTCTCAAGACAGGAGGAATAGTCCATGGCGAGCGTGACCTATGAGCACGTCACCAAGAAGTTTGGCGAGATGGTCGCTGTCGATGATCTGGACATCAAGGTGGACGACAAGGAATTCCTGGTCCTGGTCGGCCCGTCGGGCTGCGGAAAGACCACGGCATTGCGTTGCCTCGCAGGCCTGGAAGAGATCACCGCTGGCAGCATCACGATCGCTGGCCGGGTGGTCAACGATGTTGCTCCCAAAGACCGCGATATTGCAATGGTTTTTCAGTCGTATGCTCTCTATCCGCATCTTTCTGTGTTCGACAACATGGCCTTTGGCCTGAAACTGCGCAAGGTACCAAAGGATGAGATCCGGCGCCGAGTTGAAAAGGCTGCCAACACTCTTGGCATTACTGACTTGCTCAATCGAAAGCCGCGCCAACTCTCAGGGGGACAGCGCCAGCGGGTTGCGGTCGGACGGGCGATCGTGCGCGAGCCGAAGGTATTCCTCTTCGATGAGCCGCTGTCAAATCTGGATGCCAAGTTGCGCGTCCAGATGCGCACAGAGATCAGCAAGATCCACCAGCAACTTGAGACGACCTTCATCTATGTGACGCATGATCAGATGGAAGCCATGACCATGGCCACGCGCATTGCGGTAATTAACAAGGGCAGACTGCAGCAGATGGATACGCCACAGAATCTATACAACTATCCTTCAAATCTGTTTGTAGCAGGATTCATCGGTTCGCCAGCCATGAACTTTTTTCCAGCCACAATCCGCAAGAACGGGGGTCTTGTTGCCGATGCCGGGGATTTCACGGTCCCGCTGCCACCAGATCGAACCAGCATCCTTGAACCCTTCGTGGGCAAGAGCGTGGTCTTCGGCATTCGGCCCGAGGACATCCATGACGCTGACTTTGTTCCGCCCAACATCCAAGCAGCCAAGGTGCCCGCCAAGGTCGACGTGACTGAATTGATGGGCAACGAAATATTCCTCTACTTGTTAACGGGCAAGAACACGTTCGTCGCGCGCGTGGATCCTCGTTCCAACTTGCGAGTCGGAAATGAGGCGGGCATGGTTTTCAACATGCAGAAATTCCACGTGTTCGACGCCGCCTCGGAACGTGCAATCCTCTGATCGAAATGCCAGAACGCGCCGCGTGAACTCGCAGCTCCAATTGTCTCGAGGTCACGCCTGCCTTGCGGGGAAGAATTCGCCGTTCTATGCTCTCGGGACGGCGAACTGCCTACAAATTCCGCTGCGTCATTAGCTCTCCGGGAACCAGGTCAGCGCAATGAGGCCTCGCGCTACCAAGGCCCGCGTAGTCCAGAACGAGGGATGTCGATTGGATACTCCAAGTTGGGTAAGCGATGCCGTTTTCTATGAGATTTTCGTCGACCGATTCGCCAAATCGGAGCGCGTGTCCAAGGCAGGCCTCAATCTCGAACCCTGGGAGGCGGCTCCTACGAGACGCGGTTTCAAAGGCGGCGACCTGCGCGGCGTCGCCGAGCATCTCGATTATCTGCGGGACCTGGGCGTTAACGCAATCTACTTGACCCCGGTCTTCGCATCGGCATCCAATCATCGCTATCACACGTATGATTACTACAAGGTGGACCCGCTGCTCGGTGGCGATGAGGCGCTCCGCGAGCTTTTGGATCAAGCACATGCGATGAAGATGCACGTGATCCTTGACGGGGTTTTCAACCATGCGAGCCGGGGCTTTTGGCAGTTCCACCAGACGCTGGAGAATGGCGCCGCATCGCCCTATGTGGATTGGTTCTACTTCGATCCCGATCACTTGGCGGGCCGTCAACATTGGGGAGCCTATCCATCGCCGCTCGAGGAGGCTGCAATCCAACGCGAGGGCAGTGTTCGTGCCATCGGATACCAGGGCTGGTGGAATCTACCCGGACTCCCAAAATTCAATACCAGTACGCCTGCGGTACGTGATTTCATCTTCAACGTCGCCGAGCACTGGATGAGATTTGGGATCGATGGCTGGCGCCTGGATGTGCCGGGAGAGATCGATGATGACTCGTTCTGGCAGGAATTCCGGCGGCGCGTCCGTCGCATCAATCCTGAGGCCTACCTCGTTGGAGAGCTCTGGCACGATGCCCGGCGCTGGCTTCAGGGCGACCAGTTTGACGCCAGCATGAACTATCTAGTCGCCGCGGCCTGTGTAGGCTTCTTCACCGGGGACAATCTGGATCTCGGCGAAGCACTCAAGGCCGGTGGCTACCAGGGGTATGTACAGTCTCTGGACGCCGGGGGATTCGCGGAGCGGATCGACTCGTGCATAGGCATGTATTCCCGGGAGGTGACACAAGCGCAGTTCAACCTACTCGACAGCCACGACACCCCGCGGTTCTTGACTTGTGCACGCGGAGATCTGGACAGCCTGAAACTGGCGTGGCTCTTTATATTTACCTTCCCTGGCAGCCCCTGTCTTTTCTACGGCGACGAGATTGGCCTCGCGGGAGGCCAGGATCCGGAGTGCCGGCAACCTTTCCCATGGGACCCAGCAGCGTGGAATCACGACCTTCTCCGTTTTGCCAAGGAATTGATCGTGCTTCGCAAAGCAAATGCGGCACTGCGGTTCGGCGAATTCCACAGTCTATATGCAGCAGACGGCGTCTATTGCTTCAGGCGTTCATTGGGCGAAAATATGCTTCTCATTGCTCTGAACAGCTCAAAGGCGCCGCGCGAAGTGGATCTCAGGGCTGCCAATCGGCCTACTCCACCACGCCTGCTTTTTGGAGATGCAGGAGTCCAGAAGACAGATGAAACCCTACGCCTAACGATTCCGGGTCGGGCAGGAGTTGTGATTGAAGCGTAGCGGTCACGAATCTCGGTGCGAGCGAGTCTGCGCCGCTATTTTGAGGGTCCGGGGGTCGCTGGATAAACGCGCATCGCGCCCGCCCCCGCGGCGCCTTCGCAAAAGAACCGGGGAACAGACAAAGCGCATAGCGATGGAATCTGTTATAATGAGCGCTCGTGACTGGTCCTGTCGCGCGGTTTAGGCTGCGGGCACGGAGACCTGCATAGAAACTCAAGAAGGAAGCAGACGTCATGCCGCTCGCAAAGGAAGTCAAAACCAAGTTCATCAATGATTACCACCGCCACGAGTCCGATACCGGATCGCCCGAGGTCCAGGTCGCGATCATCACAGCCCGCATCCAGCAGTTGACTGAACACCTGCGGACCAACAAGCACGACGAATCGTGCCGACGCGGCCTGCTCAAGCTAGTGGGTCACCGCCGCCGCATGCTGGCCTATCTGCGCAGGGCCGACTACCGGCGGTACCTGGGAATCACAGAGAGTCTGAGCTTGCGCCACAAGTAAGCTCCAGTAAGCCCGAGTAGATGGGCCCGGCCCGTCTACTCTTTTTTTCGAGTCACGGAGGTGGTTGGGCATCCGTCTCCTGACATGCAACCGCTCGTCAGGAATTGAATAGTGCTGGTAACGAGAGTTGCCGACGCTCTTCAGTCCCTGACTAGGCGGAACGAGACAGCGGGGTTGCCCCATCTGACAAAGGCTGCGTTTGGCCGTAGACCGAACCATCATTCGTGCGAGGAATGATTGGTGGCGGTTCGCGCAGTGAACAGATGACCAGCCCCCAGACAGGAGACACATAGATCATGAAACCGGAATCCAAACGCTACTCGACCACTGTCGGAACACGGACAGTCACTTTTGAGACGGGCAAACTGGCTTCCCAAGCCGGCGGCGCGGTGACCGTTGGGATCAACGATGCCATCATATTCGCCGCAGCGACCATGGGGGGTGTTCGCGAAGGGATTGATTTCTTCCCGCTTTCCGTGGAGTACGAAGAGCGACTCTACGCGGGCGGCAAGATCCCCGGCTCCTTCTTCCGCCGTGAAGGGCGCCCTTCCACGGACGCCATCCTGACGGCCCGTTTGACCGACCGGCCATTGCGCCCTTTGTTTCAACACGGCATGCGCAATGAAGTGCAGGTGATGATGTTCTCACTTTCAGCGGATGCTGACAATCCACTGGATATTCTCGCCATCAACGCCGCCTCAGCAGCCATCATGATCTCCGATATCCCGTGGGGCGGCCCAGTGGGTGCTGTCCGCGTGGGTCGCATAGACGGCAAGTTCGTTGTCAATCCCACTTTTGGCGAAATGGATGCCTCGGACTTGGATCTGCGAATCGCGGGAAGCGGCGGTGCCATCCTCATGGTCGAATGCGGCGCCAACGAGGTTCCAGAAGACATCATGGCAGCTGCGCTGGAATTCGGCCATCAAGCGCTGCAACCGCTTATCCAGACGCAGCTAAAGATGGCCGCGGAAGTTGGCAAGCCGAAGCGGGAACCAACCCTGAAGCTGGCCAACGAGGATTTGCAGAAGCGAGTCTTCGAACGCGTGCAAGCACCCATGAACGGGCTTCTGGACAAACCCCTCTCCAAGAACGATTACTCTGCGGGAATGGATACTCTCCTGGATTCTGTGGTTGCTGAGATGGGGGCCGGCTTGGACGCAGCCGTTCCACAAAACAGCGCAGCCGATGCGAATGGGGTGAAATCTGCTTTCGAGGAAGCCGAGCACAAGATCGTGCGCCAGCGCATATTGAGCGCAGGCAAACGTCCTGATGGTCGCGGACCGAATGAAGTCCGGCCCATCTGGTGCGAAATCGGACTGTCCCCCCGCGCTCACGGATCGGGCTTGTTCACACGCGGGGAGACTCAAGTCCTATCGATTGTTACGCTGGGTACTCTGGGGGAGGCCCAAGAGTTGGATTCCTTGTCCCCGACTGACACGAAGCGCTACATGCACCATTACAACTTCCCGCCTTTTTCCACGGGTGAAGTGAAACCGCTGCGCGGGCAGAGTCGTCGCGAGGTTGGGCATGGTGCTCTCGCGGAGCGGGCTCTCGAACCGGTCATTCCCGCGGGGGAGACTTTTCCATACACTATCCGGGTGGTCTCCGAGGTTCTCTCGTCGAATGGATCGACTTCAATGGCATCGGTGTGCGGCTCCACCCTGGCATTGATGGATGCCGGCGTACCCATCAAAGCCCCGGTCGCGGGCGTGGCCATGGGTCTCATAAGCGACGAGGCGGGGCGCTACACAATCCTGACCGATATTCAAGGAACAGAGGATCACCTCGGCGACATGGACTTCAAGGTCGCCGGCACCGCTCAGGGCATAACAGCCCTGCAAATGGACATCAAGATCTCCGGCTTGAGCGCCAAGATGATGAAGGAGGCCCTGGAGCAGGCGCATGTAGCCAGAATGTCGATCATGGAGGCTATGCTGGCGGTCATTGCCGCGCCGCGTCCCGAGTTGAAGCCTCACGCGCCGCGCATCATCACCGTGAAGATCCCTGTGGAAAAGATTGGCGCCCTGATCGGGCCAGGCGGCAAGAACATCCGCTCTCTTCAAGAGGAGACCGGGACGAAGATCGACGTGCAGGAGGATGGCACCGTTTACATTGCGGGGCCGGAAGGCGAGGGCGCGAAGACCGCACAGGAGCGCGTCGAGGCTCTCGGCGAATCTGCCGTTATTGGCAATATCTATACAGGCAAAGTGGTAAGGATAGCTGACTTCGGAGTGTTTGTGGAAATCCTGCCAGGCGTGGACGGTCTTGTCCACATCTCACAACTGGATAGTGAACGCGTCAATAAGGTGGAGGATGTAGTCGCAATGGGCGACGAGATCACAGTGATGGTCACAGACATTGATACGCAAGGCAAGATCCGCCTGTCGCGTCAAGCTGTCCTTGAAGGCTGGACTGCCGAGGAAGCACGTGAGAAGGACCAGCGCCGGCCGGGCGGAGGCAGCTCGCGCGGCGGCTCCCGCGGCGGGGATTCGCGTTCGGGGCGAGATCGTGACCACCGCGGCAGCGGTCGCCGCTAGCCGTAGTTCCCGGTGCGCATGTCCCAGAGCCGGCCAGAACCAGTGGGCAGTCGAGATTCCAGCCTAGAGTCGCCCTCCGAGAGACTCCTGAATTATGGGTACGAGACTACGTAGGCCTGCATGCCCGCCCGTTCTGACTGACGTCTGATCGTGGGGGCACCAATACCCACGCTGGCCTAGGCATCATCCGGCGCTTTCCGCTGATATTCGCGACCAACTTGCTCTGCCTGCCAATCAGGGTCGTTGCGCCAGCATTGCTTCCAGTCGCCGCCGTACCGCCGGCCATTCGGAATCCAGGATGCCGTAGTAGACGGAGTCCCGGATGGTCCCATCCGGCAGGATCATGTGGTTCCTTAGGGTACCTTCCTTCTTGGCGCCAATTCGCTCAATTGCGCGTTGAGAGCGTTCATTACGCGAGTCCGTCTTCAATTCCACACGGATACATTTCAAGTCCTCGAACGCGTGCTGCAGCAGAAGAAACTTGCACTCGGTGTTGACAACCGTTCGCCGGAAGTCCGCCCCATACCACGTGCCGCCAATTTCAAGGCCCCGGTGTGCGGGGCGAATCTCCATGTAGCGGGTCGCGCCGGCGATGCGACCAGAGGCTAAGTGAATGACTGCGAATGGAACATCCGTGCCTGTCGAGGCCCGCTCCAGTATGCCGCTCACCCAACGGCGAATGTCCTCTTCAGTGCGCATGGGACCGTATGGCATGAATTCCCAGATCTTTTCGTCCAGGCCAATCTCGGCCAAGCCCGCGGCGTGCTTCTCTGACAGCGGCTCGAGACGCACAAAGCGTCCAGTCAACACTGCTGGCTTGACGTCCATCAGAATCGCCACTGGGCCTCAGACTTGTCTCGCGTCGGCAGATAGGGCATGACCGGCCCATCGACTCCCAGCATTTCGGCCAGAGCGGCGCGCATGGCGACGCGATCATCCCACGCATACTCGATCTGACCAAAGCACATCGACTGCTCATGGCCCTTGCCGCAAGCGAGCACCATATCTCGGGGTCGGGCAAGCCGGAGGGCGAACCGGATGGCGTCCCCCCGATCCGGAATCCTCCAGAAGGACTTTCCCTCAGCACCTCCCTTCGCCCGCGCCCCCTGCACCATCTCTTCCAGTATCGATTGCAGCGATTCGCTGCGGGGATCTTCGGCTGTTAGCACCGTGAGGTCCGCGAGCTCAGCCGAAACCTCCGCCATGAGACGGCGCTTTTCCCGGTCACGCAACCCGGCGGACCCGAACACAGCAATAATCCTGGGGCGAGAAGCGAGCCCAGACAGAAGCGATCGCGCGGCCTCCAACACGGATTTCAGCGCGTTGGGCGTGTGAGCAAAATCAACAATCGCCGCAAAGTCTTGACCCATTTCGATCCGTTCCATTCGACCTGGCACACCCTCGAACGAGGCAATGGCGCCAGCGGCCGTCGCCGGGTTAATTCCAATCCCAGCCACTGCCGTTGCCAAGGCCGCCAGGCAATTGGAGACGTTGAATAGGCCCACCAGATTGCTCTTGATGGCTACGCGAAAGTCGGTCCCAACCGCGATGAAATGTGTGCCCGCGGGGTCCTGCTCAACGTGCTCTGCCCGAACTCCAGCATCCTCCGCCAGACCATAAGTGAGTCTGTTGACCTTGACAACCGCATCCAGGTACTCGAAGGATCGGTCATCCTGATTGAGAATGGCCAGCCGCGGATTGCCTTGCGGCTTGGGCAGGGTCCTCGCCAGGCTTAAGAAAAGCCTGGCCTTGGCCGCACGATAGTTCTCATACGAACCATGCTGGTCGAGATGCTCATGCGTGATGTTGGTGACCACGCCCACGTCGAACTCGCAAGCGTCCACGCGATGCTGTGCCCAGCCGTGCGACGTGGTTTCGAGGACGACGTGCGTCAGACCAGTGCTCACCATGCCTGCCAGATAGCGCTGCACATCGTGTGCGTCGGGCGTCGTTACGTGAAACCCCGTGTCCAGCACTTCGCCACCAATGACGGCATTAACCGTCGAGATCATGCCGGCCTTTAGACCGGCCGCCAGCAAGATCCGGTGGATCAGATTGGTGACGGTTGTTTTGCCGTCTGTACCGGTCACGCCGATCATCGTCAAGTTACGAGCGGGCCAATCATAGAAAGACGCCGCGATCCAGGAAAGTGCCTCCCGCGAATTGTCAAGTCGAACGTACGGCACCGAGAAACCACGAAGATCCCTGTCGCCGACCACGGCAGCCGCCCCATTCGAGATGGCCTGTGGTATGAAATCATGCCCATCCAGCGAGCCGCCCCGGAGGGCCACAAAGAGGTCTCCAAGCCGCACAGCGCGGCTGTCCAGCGAGATGCCGGTTACAGGCGCGTCGCGCCCATCTGCAGAGCTATACCCCCCGGGGATTTGCGCAAGCAGGCTGCGCAATGAATTCGAATTGACCTTCATGGCGTTGGGGAGGCGGGACTTGAAAAGCCTATCTCTGGAGCTCGCGTGCCATAGGCCAGCCTTGCAGCAGACCTTAACTGACCACCCGAATATTGAACCGATGTGAAGAGGACACTGTGCGGAGGCCCTGCCAGAGGATGACAAACATTTCCACGCCGCGAGACGTCGCAATAGTGCCGAGATCAATGACTGACTTCCATCCAAACCAGTCGCGCAGGATTGAGATTACGACCGCCTTGGCCTCGATATCGTTGCCGCTCACGAACACGTCTGTGCGTTCTGTCAACTTACCCGGATCCACCATGACGCTGGAGTTCACCGTGTTTAGCGCCTTCACCACGCGCGCGGTTGGGAACGTGCGTTGGATCTGCTCCCCCAGCGAGTCGGTGTTGCAAACCGTCAATGTCCATATCTCAGTCGAGTAGTCGAGGGGATTGGCGGTATCAATCAGAATCTTGCCTGCCAGATTCTCGAGGCCTGCTTGGGCCAGCGCCGCCATCGTGGCCGAACCCAGGGTACAGTTGAAGAGGATCTCGCCAAAAGACGCAGCATTGGCGAATGTTCCGAATGAGGCATGCTGACCCTCTTTCTTGGCCCAGGTGATCGCGGTTGAATTGGCCGCATCGCGCGAGCCCATCATCACCGAATGGCCCAATTGCACCAGCTTGGACCCGATTGTCTGACCGACGATGCCGCTCCCCAGCACCCCAATATTCATGAGCTCTCCTTTTAACGCTTTGAATTCTCACCCTGACGACTGTGCGAACAAGTCTAACATGACTCGCACCCCAAGGAATTGTGGACAGTACAACCTTGCGTCGTGGCATGATTCTCACCCGCTGGCTACGTGAGGAAGTCCGTGGTGCGACGCGGGCTGTGGCCCAGTCCGCGCTCTGGCGGATCCTCCGCCGAGCCGCATGCAGGGCACACCGTGCTCGCGCGGCCGCTTCGAGCTCAGCCTAGGGCGACCAGGTCTGGCGAGGGCGCCCGCTCACCCGGGGCGGGCTCAGAGTCGGCCCTGCTAAGCTTGGTCTTGAGCCATTTGAGCCGGAAAGTCTCCTCGCGCTCGCGCTCTTCCAATGAACTCACAATGAAGGCCACAGTAGCCTCGTAGTTTGGGATGAAGATATGTTGGAGGGCATTGACTCTGCGTTGCGTCTTTCGCAATTCGCCCGCAAGCCGCCAGACCGTTGTCACCAGCATGGACAGCTGCGGCACTCGGATGAGCACCTCCCGGAACGCGGCGCTGGCCTGGTCCAGCGCTGCATTTGTGTCGCCCGGGCTGTAGAGCAATTCGTGGGGCTTTCCGGTGGCCTCGATAACCGGGATGGCCACACCCATGATCCCACGAAACTTCAGATGAACGTCCACGGTCTTGCTGGCCGCCAGGGCGGCCCATTCCACGTGGTCGCTTCCCAGGGTGAGTCTGGCTTTCTCAAGGGCCCGATATGCGGACTCCAACAGTGTCCAGACCTCCTTTTGGAGGACTTCCGCTTCGTGGGCCACACGCACCAGCTCGGTCGTGAGCACTTCGCGCTTGCGGTCAAGAATTTCGTACCCCTCTTGGGCAAATTTCAGGTCTTTCTTGACGCGGATGAGATTCGTGCGCGTGGGCGCAACACTAATGGCTGGCATCTTCCCCTTGAAAGTATTGCTGGATTTCTTCGCGGCTGACCCGGGTGAGTTCCTCCCGAGGCAGCATCGACAGCAATTTCCAGCCGAGGTCCAGAGTCTGCTTGATGCTCCGGTTTTCGGTGAAGGATTGGTTGACGAACTCGCGTTCGAATGCCCGGCCGAACTTGAGGTACTGCTGGTCCACCATTCCCAGCTCCTCTTCCCCAATTACCGAGGCTAGCGCTCGGACGTCCTGCATGTGCGCGTACCCGGCATAAAGCTGTGCGGAAAGATGCGGATGGTCGGCCCGTGTCCTGTCCTTGCCAATCCCATGCTCCATCAACCGTGATTGGCTGGGTCCACCGATGCCATCCTTCATCAGGCGGGAAAGGCTCGGCAGTACGGTGATCGGGGGATAGATGCCCTGGTGATCCAGCTCCCGGCCCAGGGTGATCTGTCCCTCGGTGATGTACCCGGTCAAATCGGGAACGGGATGCGTGATATCGTCGTTCGGCATTGTCAAGATCGGGATCTGGGTTATCGAACCCTTGCTGGTGCGAATGCGGCCGGTGCGCTCATACAGCGACGCCAGATCACTGTAGAGATAGCCTGGGTAGCCTTTGCGGCTTGGGACTTCGCCGCGCACATTGGAGATCTGCCGCAGCGCCTCGCAATAATTGGTCATATCGGTCAAGATCACGAGGACGTGCATTTGCCGCTCATACGCTAGGTATTCGGCAAGGGTTAGGGCCGCACGCGGAGTGACCAGGCGTTCTACAGGGGGGTCGTCGGCAAGATTGAGAAACATCGCCACGCGGGTCAGCGCGCCACTGTCGGCGAACGATTGCCGGAAGAAATCTGCCACATCGTGTTTCACGCCCATCGCAGCAAAAACGATCGCGAATTGATCAGATTCCGAAGGCTCATCGCCAGCAGTCGTGCCCAGAGTCGCCTGTCGCACAATTTGTGCCGCGATCTGATCGTGCGGCATTCCAGCTCCGGAAAAGATCGGGAGTTTCTGACCGCGCAGCAAAGTGTTCATGCCGTCAATTGCAGAGATGCCGGTCTGGATGTATTCCGACGGGTACACCCGAGCCGTTGGATTGATGGGCTGGCCATTGACATCCGCATAACGATCGGTGAGCGGCTGCGGCCCGCCATCCAGAGGCACACCCAGGCCGTCGAACACACGACCCAGCATCTCATCCGCCACCGGAATATGCAATGTCTCGCCGAGAAACCGGACGCGCGTACCATCAATCGAGAGACCGGTCGATCCAGCAAAAACCTGGATCACGGCCATCCCCTCGCCTACCTCCAATACGCGACCCCGACGCACTCGCCCCTGGGCGTCGTGGATCTCCACGACTTCGTCATAGCCAACATTGGTGGTGCCCTCAACGAAGACTATCGGGCCTTCAATGCGGCTGACGCCGATGACTTCCTGCCCGCCGTACAGCAGTGTCTCGCTCATTTGTAGTCTGTCTCCAAGCGACCGATCTGCTCGTCAATGGCTGTTTGGATGTCGTCCATCTTGGCAACATCCTCGTTAGGAACCAGGGTTTTCATGCGAATCAGCGTATCCACGACTGATAACTTGTGGATCACAGATATCGGTGCACCGCGCTTGACTATCCGCAAGGCGCGCTCATGGAAATGCAGGATCAGCTCCAACATGCGGATCTGCTTTTGCACACTTGAAAACGCGTCGACGGTGTCCATCGCGTTCTGCTGCAGAAATCCCTCTCTCAGCAGCCGGGCGGTCTCGAGGATCAGCCGCTGCTCGTCCGGAAGCGCGTCCGGACCAACGAGTTTCACGATCTGTGATAGCCGCTCCTCTTCGCTGAGGATTTCCATCGCCTGATTCCGCATGCCCAACCAGTCCACGCCGACCTCTTTGCGCCACCAGCCCGCCACGTCTTCAAGGTACTCACTATAGCTGTCCAGCCAGTTGATGGAAGGAAAATGGCGAGCCGACGCCAACGATTTATCCAGAGCCCAAAAACATCGGATATAGCGCTTGGTGTGCTGCGTGACCGGCTCTGAGAAATCGCCGCCCGGCGGCGAGACCGCCCCCACGACGGTGACGGAGCCCGCACCCCCGCCAAGCGTTTCCACGTTTCCGGCTCTCTCGTAGAACTCAGCCAAACGTCCGGCCAGATAAGCTGGATACCCTTCTTCGGCAGGCATCTCCTCGAGCCGGCCGGAAACCTCGCGGAGGGCCTCAGCCCAACGAGATGTTGAATCGGCCATCAGAGCCACGTCATAGCCCATGTCCCGATAGTATTCGGCGATCGTAATTCCAGTGTAGATACTGGCTTCGCGCGCCGCGACCGGCATGTTCGAGGTGTTGGCAATCAGGACCGTTCGTTCCATCAAGGGGCGGTCCGTGCGCGGGTCAACCAGGTGTGGAAATTCCTCAAGGACCTCGGTCATTTCGTTCCCACGTTCTCCGCATCCAATGTAGACAATCACCTGCGCGTCTGCCCACTTCGCGATACTGTGTTGGGTCACCGTTTTTCCCGATCCAAACGGACCCGGAATTCCAGCTGCGCCGCCCTTCGCCACCGGGAAAAATGTATCGAGGACGCGTTGACCGGTGATCAGAGGAATACTCTGCCCCAGGCGCGCCTTGTACGGACGCGCTTGCCGGACCGGCCAGCGCTGAAGCATGGTCAATTCGCGTTCCTGCGAATCGGTCCGCAGCCGCGCGATTGGTTCCTCGATCGTATATTCGCCGGGCGGTGCAACCCAAGTCAAGGTACCAGCCACTTCCGGAGGCAACATCACTCGGTGTACCAGCGAAGTCGTCTCCGGGACTGTCCCGAGAACCGTACCCCCGGTCACAACGGCTCCCGGCTTCGCCGTGGGCTGAAACTTCCAGCGAGCCTTACGGTAGAGCGGCGTGAGGCGCATCCCGCGGCTGATGAAGGACCCAGTTCGTTTTTCGATGACCGGCAGCGGCCGTTGCACCCCATCGAAAATGCTCGTGAGCAATCCGGGTCCCAGTTCCACTGAGAGAGGCAGACCAGTTCCAAACACCGGAGCCCCGGGCCGCATGCCGGAGGTTTCCTCGTACACCTGCGCGGTGAGGATGTCCCCTTTGAGGCCGATCACTTCGCCCACAAGGTGCTCGTCCCCCACTTCGATCAACTCCAGCATGCTTATGTTACGTGATCCGCGTGCCCTAATCACGGGTCCGTTGATCCACGTCACTGTCCCGACCTGCTCGCTCATTGAGCGTCCCCCATCAACACGTGATATACGGTGGAGCGCAGCGCACCTTGCAGTCTCACCAACCGTGTCTCGAGAGTGTTGTCAAATTGCAGATGCCCGTCCGCGGCATGCACAATGACGCCTGTGCCTTTTTCGAGGGTGTTCCCGGGGCTAAGATGCGCGTGAGTATCCCGTGAGACCTGTTCCAAAAGACTCGCCGTGAGCAACCTCTGGGTGTGCTCGTCAGCTCGAACCTTGACCTCACCAGCCTTAAGCTGAGCCATGGCTTCGCGGATCAGGAGGACCACCACCTGTTCGTAGTCGGCGCGCTGCGGCACGGCCCCCAGTTCCTGCCTCACGGCACCAAATACCTGGTCGAGCAGCTTCTCACGGTGATCCAACTCGAGCGCGCGGGTCTTGAGCTGAGCGGTGGCAATCGCCTGACTGCGCAGCCGCGCGGCTTCCCGTGCAGCTTGAGAGAGAATCTCTTGGCGTTCGGCATCCGCCTGCAGCTGGGCGCGGTTCCGGATACCATCCGCCTTGGATTGCGCCTCTGTCTTCAAGTGTTCAGTCTCCGCGCGGGCCTCGCCAAATATCGCGCGAGAGAGAGTCTCGAGGTTTTCCTCTACAGTTCCCATGAGCCGAATCCCGATACCTTTCTCATAGCCCACCGCCTCATGCGGCGTTCAGCAGCGCTACAGTCGGATCCCTATCGCTCGAAGCACGACTTCGCTGAGCGTAGGCTCCCCTTGCGGCACACCTTCGGGCGAGGGGATCTCCACGATGAGCGGAAGTGTGCTGTGCAGCTTGAGTTCATCCATCCTGGGCTGGATCATGCGTGCCACATCCTGCGTGACCAGCACGATCCCGACATCCTGCGTTTGCAGTGCATTGTCAAGCGCTACATTGGCTTCATCCACCGTCCGGACGGCGTCGCCGCTTAGACCCGCCAGTGAGAATCCAAGCACTGCCTCGGGGTGCCCAATGACCAGGACTTTCATTTCGCCCTTACCGGTTCAGCACCAGGAACGCGATGATGAGACCGTAGATAGCGATGCCTTCAGAGAGGCCGACGAAGATCAGCGATCGCCCGAAAGACTCGGGTTTCTCGGCAATCGCGCCGACAGCCGCCGCGCCTGAACCGGCCACCGCAATGCCGGCTCCGATACAGGCCAGTCCTGTGGATATCGCCGCCGCCAGCGTCGCGTAAGGGTCAGCGGCCGCTGTCTGGTGCAGTCCCGCGGCCATGGCTGCGGTAGGGGAAAACAACCAGAACACACCGACTCCAGTCGCCATGAGGCCGAGGATCGCATTGAAGCCGTTGAGCCCGTATACAAGGGTCCGAGTGGCTTCTGTTGGGCTGTTGTCGCGCTGACGCAAGAAATAGATGACCGCCGGCGCCAAGGGCAACAATCCGACGAGTACTGCCGTTATCAATATCATTGAAATATCTCCTTGAAGTGACGTTTTATCCTACCTGGCCTGCGCATCTTGGACTTCCCAGGAATGACCTGCTCGCGCTCACTTGTCTTCCGGAGGCGCCAGGGTGAGGGGCTCAAAGCGCATGCCCCCGCCTGAGAAGAACTTGCTGAAGAATTCATAGTATGAGAGACGCATGGTTTGTATGCCTACGATCAATCCCTCAAAGCCGACGATGAATAGATTCCCGATGGCGACAACGACCCAGTAGCCCACGCCGAACTCCGGGCCGACCAGCTTGGCTAGGATAAAGATGGCCGAGCTCAGACCACCATGCGCCACCGCGAAAGCCCCCACGCGCACATATGAGAGGCTGTTGCTCAATAAGCTGACGACGGCCTCGAAAAGCTCTACCGGTGCCTGGATTGCGTAGGTCGCCAATCACCCTTCGATCAGGGGCCTCTCACCATCCACGAGTCGTATCAGAAGCTCGGAGAGCATGACCGCGAGGCCAGCAAAGACCGCCAGCCCGCCAAAGACGGCAGGAGGCAGTTTGATCAGGCCGGCAAGGCTGCCTACCAACCCGAGAAGCGACCAGTATAGAAGAAAGCCAGCGATTCCATTGTGACCAAAGAATAGGTGCCCCCAATCTCGCGATACCCACGCATTGAAGATCCCGATCAAGAATCCAATAGTCAGCAGTACCACTCCTGCCGCGACTGCTATGATCAGGATGGAGAGTATGTTCTGCAGGGGATGCATCCAAAGCGCCGGGAATATGTCTTCATAGCCAAATACGCTCCCGTACAGAAACCCGAAGACGGCCGCGACCAGGCCGCAAATTGCGATGAGACCGCCGAGGGACGCCAGGCTTCGAAGAGCGCGAAGCTTGCGGCTTGACACCAAAGCCCCGAGCGCGGCAAGCAACAGACCGTGGCCTACATCTCCGAACATGGCTCCAAATAGCAGCGGGAATGTCAACGCGATGAGCCAGGTTGGATCCAATTCCCCGTAGCGAGGCCGCGCGTAAGTTGTCACCAGCATCTGGAACGGCCGCAAAAACGCCGACGTCGGCAAGGCCACGGGAACGTTACGCTTATCGCCTGTGCGATTCGCTGGCACCGTTTCTATCAATGTCTCTTTTGAGGCTTCCCGCAGCCGCGCGGACAAGGCCTCCAACTCATCGGTGGGAACCCAGCCGACCATGATATACGTGTGGCGCAGCCGCCCAAATCGCACGATGGCCTCAGTCAGCGTGCGACCCGCATGTGTTTCCCATGCGAGTCTGAGTATTTCCTTCCTGTTGCTGATGGCGATTTGTACGAGGAGGGATTCCTGCTCGGAGATCTTCTGGCGTAAGCCTGCAGTCTCAACGTCCAGGGTTCCCAGAATTTCGCGGGGGGTCCCCACATACTCCGCGGGTTGGCTTAGCGTCTCAAGATAAGCGCTGCGCGCCGCCCGTTCCAGCACATCGCGATTGCTGTGGGTGCCAGCCAGCCAGACGACGGGCCTGCGTGGATCTTCGCGCAGCACGAGGAATAAGTGGGGCACGCGGTTCAAGCTTGTTTGTAGCCGGCTCACGTTCTCGGCTGGCATTGTTCCGAGCATCGACAGCAGATAGTGGGTCCCGCGCAGCGCGGTCATATCGAGGTCAACATCGGCCACCGGCTCCAGCTGGCGCCGATTCCCCTCCAGATGCTCTAATCGCTTTCGCTCTTCAGCCAGCTGGTCAACAGCCTGCTTCACATCGCCCTCGATCCGCTCGAGGACCGGCACCACCGTCTCGATCTGGGCCACGTCGACAAACTCCGTCGACGGAGGCGGGGCTTCGTCAATCTTCAGCGCTTGCATCACCCCCTGAACCCGGCGCTCCAACGCCGCGTATGTGGCTGCCTTTTCCTGCCAGTCGCCCGCCGATCCAGCCTGGGATTCGAGGCTCGTGCCTGCGCCCTCCGCCTGGTGGAAAACACCGTGACCACTCAAGATTCTCATGACCTTCAGGAGGTCCTTGGAGGGTACGATCAGTTCGATCTCGGACATTGCCTTGGGAAAGAACATTTCAGCTCCGGAAAGCAGTTCTAAGCATCACGCCACCTTTGGACCGAGGACTCTCGAGACCCATGCGATCATCCCCTCACGGCCAATGGCGCAACCAGGAACGGACGGAAGTCTGCACTTGGCATGCCCATTGATTTGGCCTCGATAAGCACGGTCAGGTCCTGCGTCTCGAGGTCGCTCAATACGACATATGCAAGCGGAATGCCGATATGAAATGGATTTCCCAGGAAAGTCGCCATGCACTGTTGCATCACGTATCTCTTTAGCTCCGTCTCGAGAGTTGGCAGTCCCTTCTGTGGATCCTCCAGCAGTGCGGTGACGTCCAGGATGCCGGGATACAGTCGCATGACGACGGAAGCCATGTCGGCACCGGCGGCCAAGGCCCGGATATCCTCATCGCGAACCCGGTAGCCAAACGGAAGAGTATAGTTGATGAGCTCTTCTTCAGAAAGCCGCTGATACACCCGGTATCGGATCGCCCACATGAGATTGTTGGTGTCCAACAACGATCCAACGACGCGCAGAGCCGGCCCTTGATCCTGCCCAAGCAATTTCCGAGCTGCCTCCCAAAGGTGGCGCCAGTAACTGAGGTCCAACGCCACCTCCAAGGGGAAAAGACTCTGTTCTGCGCTGTAGCGCTTCAACGCAAACGAAAGCACTTCGTAGTATGGCGTGCCTCGCAAGAGCTCGATGGCTGCGCCGACGTTTCCCGTCTCCACCATGGCCTCCGCCGGCACGATCGTCGTGGAGCCGAACGGAAACAGCAGATCGCGTACATGTTCCCAGAGAGGCTTTGCACCAGGTCCGGTGCCGCCTATCGCAATCCCACGGAGTACCGCTTTGATATTGTTGACCTCGTAATACCGATAGAGTTGCCTGAGCACGCCCCGTGCCGGCTCGGGCGTCGAATGGATCACGCTCTGGTAGGCCGCGGCCAAGCGCATCTTGATTTGTAAGACGACTGATCGGGCGGTGATGTCTTTTTCCTTGAGACCTTGCAGGTAGGAACCGTAGATTGTGTGCCTCAGCGAGCCCACCAGGGAGGCAAAGTCCTCCGCCTCGCCCAGCAATGCCAATTGCTGCCCGCTGAGCAAGTGCGAATACATGACGCGCACCCGCGCATTGGTCGCCGCGTAGGCTGCGACGCCGCCTGTCACGTGGCTATTCCTTTCCTATGACCCGGTTAAGAACGTAGGCTACCGCGCGATCGAAATTCTGCTTCGCGAGCGCCTCGCTTTCGTTGATCCTACGTTGGGCGGCAGCCATGATTTCGGCGGCCTGACCTTCAGCCCGCGCCTGCGCCAAGATGCGCTCAGCCTCCTCCCTAGCACTGGCCCGGGCTTTTGCGATCAACTCTTCGGCCTCGCGTTCAGCCTCGACGGGCAGCCGAGCGGCTTCGCGCGTCGCCTCGTCAAGAATCCCCTCAGCCTGTTTCTCGATGTCGATGACCTGCTGGATGCGTTTCTCGTTCATAGTCTCGCGTCTCGCTGAATTCTTTTTAGGGCGCCGCTATTGTAAGAGAAAAGTACTGGACAATCAAGGTCGAATAGGCATGAGTTATGGCGAATTGTGCATCGGTGCTCAAACCAACCCGACCAAGGGATGTCGAGGGCCCGACTCGTCCGCCAGAGCATGACCTCCAAGAAATAGAAAGAGGGTCCCGGACGATGATCCGGAACCCTCCGTTAGGCCGTCAATACCGCAGTTACTTCAGACTCTGTCTCAGCTCTTCGAGTTTCGCTGCAACCGATCCATCGAGGACTTTGTCCCCCACCCTGATCACCAGACCGCCTAGGATGCTCGGGTCTACGTGGAACGTCACGGCTTGGGCACTCACCTTGGACAACAGATCAGACTTGACCGCCTGCTGCTCGGAGGCACTGAGAGGCAAAGCGCTAGTAACCTCAGCAGACTCGCCTTTGAACGCGGCGTCTTCGAGAATGACGACTTTGCCAGACTTGACGCCTGAGAAGAACTCATCGATCAGGGCGTGCTGCCTCTTGTCATCGAGGGTTTGGCCGACCAGTTTCTGAGTGGCCGCAAGCGCAAGTGCGGCTACCTGACCACGCAGATCACCAAGGATCCGATTGCGTTCCTGCTGTGCCTCCACGACGATTGCCTCGCGCGTGCGAGCGGCTTCTGCCTCCGCTGCCGTTTTTGCATCTCTGGCTGCTCCCGCCGCGCGATCCGTGGCTTCCCCAACGATCTTCCCGGCTTCCGCGTGCGCCTCGGCCAGGATTCGCGCAGCCTCTTTTTCTGCGTCCGCGCGTGCATCTGCTGCGACGCGGGCATCCTCAAGACCTTGTGCTATCTTCATCTTGCGGGTCTCCAACATGCCCACCAGTGGTTTGTACACCCAGGCCTGCAGGGTCAGGAAGACAATGATGAATGCGATGATCTGAACGACGAGCAGTCCGAGATTGATGCCCAGTGCTTCCATATGATGCTCCAGTCTGCCTACACGACCTTGAATAGCATTAAGAATGCGATCACCAGGCAATAGATGGCGATTGCCTCAGAGAATGCGATTCCCAGGATCATGTTTGTCAGAAGGTTGCCGTAAGTATCCGGATTCCTCGCCATGCCTGTAAGAGCGCCCTGCACGCTGAGACCAATGCCCACACCGGCACCCGCTGCACCGATCATCGCCAGGCCGGCGCCAATGAAACGAGCTGCGTCCAGAATGTTGCCTTCCATATACGAGCCTCCTTAAACTATTGGTCCGATCTATATTTCCCGGGCTTCGGCCCGCACTTCAACCTCAGCCTCGTGCTCTTCGTGAGCATGACCCTGCGTGGCCTGGGCCATGAATACCATTGTAAGCATGCCGAAAACGAATGCCTGGATCACGCCAACGAACAGCTCAAACATCATAATCATCGAAGGCAGGATGGAGATCTTGCCCAGCAAGCCAGCGACAATGGCAACCAGAACGATCCCCGCAAACATGTTGCCAAAGAGACGGAAGGCAAATGAGAGGATCTTGGACAGCTCCGAGATCAGTTCGAGCAGGCCAACCAGAAAGTCCATCGCACCGAAAAAAGGCGTCTTGAACATGGTTCGGAAATTGAAGAATTTGCTCAGATAGCCGAAGCCTTGTGCGCGGAAGCCAACCACCTGGATCATCACCACCGAGACGAGCGCCAGAGCCACAGTGAAATTCAAATCGACGGAGATACCGCGAAAGAACGGGACGAGAATGTACTGGCCCTTGCCGGGAAGCACGTTCGCCCAAGCGCCACCCAGCGAGGCAATTGCATTACCTTCCGCTGCCGAATGATGGAGCAAGCCGATTGACTCGAATCCCGGCAGGAGCTTCAGCAAATTCGCAAACAATACGTAGAACATGATGGTGGCAAACCAGGGAAAGATGACCGGCGCCCACTTCGCACCTGCCGAACCTTCTGTCAGGTTGTAGACGAGTTCGAAGAACGACTCCATCACGTTTCCCACGCCGCGCGGAACGAGATCCGTAGTCTGGCTTCGCCTCATGGAGTGGTTGGTCGCGTATGCGAGGACAAGAATCAGCAGCACGGTCAGCGCCAGCGTTGGGAGCGTGTTGACCAGATTCAAGTCACCGATCACAGGCAACCTGAGCCAAGTAACACCCTCGCCCAGCAGATTCTCAGCCTTTACGGAGATGGCTGGTTGGACCGGGACTACAATGCCGCCAACGACAAATCCTACGACCATCAGTACGAGCACAACCCATCTG
Organism: Anaerolineae bacterium; assembly: GCA_041480885.1. GTDB lineage: Bacteria > Chloroflexota > Anaerolineae > Anaerolineales > Villigracilaceae > Fen-1038. Next base: position 6,400 of record JBGPAT010000002.1, on the reverse strand, counting down.
CGCCAGGGTCTGCGTTTCGTCGATTCCAATTTCACCTCCGCCTACGGCGATTCCTTTTCCTTTTGCTCCTGCTGCTGAACCAGTCGGCCTAAAGTCCTTCTGGCGACTTGCAGCATCAGGATCACTGAGACCGGCATGCCGACGATTAAAAATGCTAGTGTGAACGCCGGCTTCGTGTGAAATGTGGCGTCCAACCACAGCCCAGCCAAGACGGATGCCAGAACAACCAGAAGCGTCAGGCACCCTACCTGCCCCACCAGCACAATCAGGAGCGTGTTGACAATTTCCCGCCGGTCCTGCTTCGGTTGTGCCATGCCTCACGATTATAGCAAATCGGACCTGAGCATGTCAATTCAAGGTCGGCTGCGCCGGCATCTGTGGTACGCCGATTCAGAACAAATTCAAAGCCGCCCCATTTGCATATCCGAACCATGGAGCAAACACGGTACCGACCAGGATCACGCCCACGGCCAGGACCAGCAGCGCAATAGCGTAGGAGTGCGAAACAGCGATGGGGTGCTTGTCTTCGTCTTCGTTTTGCAGTCGATAAAGATAGACATACTTGATAATGTTGAGATAGTAGTAGACGCCCACCACAGAATTCAGGATTCCGAGTACGACGAGCCAGGTATAGTTCGCCTGAATACCTGCAGCGAAGACCACGACTTTCGCAACGAAACCGCCGAACGGCGGCATGCCTGCTAATGACAGGAACGCCGCTAGCATGATCAAAGCCAGCCACGGCGAGCGACGACTGAGCCCCCGATAGGAATCATACTCATCCGAGCCTGTGACGCGTCCCACTGCCATCACGATGCCGAAGGCTGCCAGATTTGTGACTATATAGGCCAACATATAGAAGGCGACGCTCGTAATACCTAGCTGGGAGATCGCCACAATCCCGATAATGGCATAGCCGGCGTGTGCGATCGAGGAATAGGCAAGGAGCCGTTTGAGATTGTGCTGCGGAAGAGCGAGCAGATTGCCCACGGTCATGGTGGCGGCCGACAGCAGCGCAAACACTCCGGACCAGCTAATCGAAAATGCCGGAAAGACCACCAAGAACAGACGCGCCAACACGGCGAAGCCAGCCGCCTTGGACGCCGTTGATAGAAAACCCGCGACCGGCGTTGGCGCGCCTTCGTAGACGTCCGGGGCCCAGAAGTGGAACGGAACAATCGATGTCTTGAATCCCAGCCCCACGATGATGAGCAGGATCACACCGAGGACCGCGCCGAACGGGATCTGCGCGGCTTTGATGGCGTCGGCCAGAGCATACATGCTGGTGGTGCCTGCGAAGCCGTAGAGCAGGCTGAAACCGTACAGCATCACGGCTGACGTCATGGCGCCATACAGCAGGTACTTGAAGCCCGATTCGGTCGACCGGTCATCGCCCAGCATAAAACCGGCCAGAACATACAGTGGTATCGACGTTGTCTCGATGGCCAGGTACAGCATCACCAGGTCAGCCGCGGAGGCCATCAGGCACATACCGATCGTAGAGGCCAGCATGAGAACGTAGGCCTCGCCACGGTGGCCAACCTTGTCGTGGTCCATGAGGAACAGCGCGGTGATCCCTGCGCCGAAGATGAACAGCATTTTGAAGAAAAAGGCGAGCCAATCGAAGCGGATCATGCCACCCAGCGTCGCAGCCGGCGAACCGGGGCGCCCAAAAAGCAGGCTAACGATAAGTGTTGCCAGCAGGCCTCCGGCGGTGAGCCAACCCAGTGCGCGCCGCCGTTCGGGCTTCCAGAACGGCTCAACGATGAGCACTGTCACGCCCAACAGGAGCATCAGGGTCTCAGGCAGGATGGATTGGAACGAAGTCGGCGTGAACATCTAGGCACCTCCCAGTAAGCGCAAGATGTTGTTCACGCCAGTTTGCACCATCGGCACCATTATCATCGGGAATATGCCGATGCCGATCATGAGCGCACATAGGGTGCCAATGGCGACTTTGTCAAGGGAGGTCACCGGCCCTACGTGACCCGCCAGCTTGTCCGGCATCTGGCCGAAGAAGACACGCCGCACGACCAGCATTACGTAGGCTGCGGTGATAATGATGGAAACCGACGTCACGACAGCCACTAACCATTGCGTTTTCCAGACTCCCAGGAAGATCGGAAATTCGGCAATGAAGCCAGAAAAACCGGGCATGCCCATGGACACCAAGCTGCCAATGATGAAGCCGACCGCGGGCCACGGCATGATCCGCGCCATTCCACCGAGTTCAGGAATGTTGCGGGTATGTGCCCGGTCGTAAACCATTCCGACGACAGCGAAGAATAGCGCCGTCATGATTCCGTGCGAGAACATTTGGACGCCGGCTCCCGTGAGCCCTTCCCGAGAAAGTGTTGAAAGACCCAGCATCACGAGTCCCATGTGCGAGACCGAAGAGAAGCCGATGACATACTTGAAATCGGTCTGCACGAAGGCAATGAACGCCCCGTAAACCACCGCCACGGCCGCGCACAGCATGACCAGCCACGACCAGTGCTTGGCGCCTTCTGGCAGGAGCATGATGCCAACGCGCAAAGCTGCAAACGCGCCCAGTTTCATCAGAACGCCTGCATGGAACATCGACACCGCAGTGGGTGCGGCCACGTGGCCATCCGGGGACCAATTATGAAAAGGCCAAATGCCACCCAACACAGCGAAGCCAAAGAAGACAGGTAGGAACCAAAGAATCTGGAATGCGGCTGAGAAGTCTGCCTTCTCGAGCTGAAGCATGTCGAACGTGAAGTTGCCAGTCGCCTGGCCGGCCGCCCAATACATTGCCAGTACCCCGACCAAGGCAACGACTGAGCCAAGGAATAGGTACAAGGTCAACTTCATCGCGGCGTATTCACGGGTCTGCACCCAGCCCCAGATGGAAATCAACAGATACATGGGGAAGACTGCAATTTCATAGAAGAAGAACAACATGAAAAGGTCGAGGGATGCGAATACCCCAAACACGCCGCTCGCCAGTATGAAAAGGAAGGCAAAGAATTCACGCGGCCGATCCTGGATGCCTGCCGAAACACCGTGCTTCTCTTCGCCCCATGAGATCAGGACGCCCGTGAACATCACAACGCCGGTCAGTAAGATCAAAGGTGTGCTGATCCCGTCCACACCGAAGTGTAAGCTGATGCCGAGCGCGGGAAGCCATTGATATTGTTCGACGAACTGATAACCCATCATGTGCTGGGTCAAATACTGGATGTAGACCGACAACGCGAGGAGGATATCCAAAGCGGCAGCGGACAAGGCGACAGACCGCACCAGATTCTTCTTCTGGCCCGGCAGCGCCAGGATAATCAGCGCGGCAGCTGAGGGTGTAAAAACGATCACACTCAAAAAAGGAAAAATCATCCACCACCTCTTAGAACAAGTGCATCACTGCCTGGTTGATGATGTCCAGGATCCACGCGGGCCACACTCCGATGACGAGCATTAACGCCATCAGCGGGGCGATTACGATCACTTCCCGGGTATTGATCTCCGTCAGTCTGTGTTCGCCGTGCGCCCACGCCTCGTTCAGGGGCCCGTGCAGGACTTGCTTAATGGCCTTCAAAACATATGCGCCTGTGAAGAGCAGACCGAGCATCGACACGGCGGTGTAGGCTGTGAGCAGCGGGTAAGTGCCCCGGACAACCAGGAACTCCGAAACGAATCCGTTCAAGCCGGGAAGGCCCAGGGAAGCCATGGAGGTGAAGATGAGAATGCCACCGTACATCGGGACCAACGGGAACAGTCCCCCAAAGTCGGCCAAGTTGCGCGTGTGCGTGCGTTCATAGATCACGCCCACCAGGAAGAACATGCCGGCCGCCGACAGGCCATGATTGAACATCTGCAGGATCGCCCCGTTGAGTGCAATTCGGGCGTCCGCCGTACCGGCGGCCAGAGCGGCCGCTGCAATCCCCAGAACCACGAATCCCATGTGGTTGACCGAGGAGTACGCCACCAATCTCTTGAAGTCCATTTGCCCATAGGATCCAAAGGCGCCAAAGACGATCGCCGCGGTGGCTAGAAAAGCCAGGGCAAATGCAAAATACCTGGCCTCCTCAGGATAGAGGGGAAGCACCAACCGCAGGAAACCGTACGCCCCAAGCTTCAGGAGCACGCCGGCCAGCAGCATCGAACCTGCCGTGGGCGCCTCGGTATGTGCGTCGGGCAGCCACGTGTGAAATGGCCAGATCGGAATCTTGACAGCAAACGCGATCGCGAAGCCCCAGAACACCACGGACTTGACCGTTTGGACCGGATATCCCAATAGGACGCCCTGCACTGAAGTCCACTTGGCGGTAATCGCAGCGAGGTCGAAAGTGCCGAAGAGGGCTCCAAGCAACTGGATTCCAAGCAATAAACCCAGCGAGCCGCCCATCGTATAGATCATGAACTTTAGCGAGGCATAATCCTTGTTAGCGCTGCCCCACTGGTTGATCAAGAAGTACATCGGCACCAGTCCAAATTCCCAGAATACAAAGAAGAGCAGCAGGTCCAGCGCCATGAAGACGCCCAGCATCCCGGTCTCGAGGAACAAGAACAACATCATATACGGCTTCACACGATCTGTGACGCCGAAGGACGCCAGGATCGCTAGCGGCGTAAGCAGTGTCGTGAGAAGCACCATGGTCAGCGATAGGCCGTCAATCCCCAGGTGAAGCGTCGAATTGATCGCCGCGTACCACGTGTACTGTTCCTCAAATTGATAGCCGCTCAGGTCTGCCCGGAAATGCGCCCACGAGTAGACTGACAATCCGAACGGGATGAGGCTAGCCACCAGGGCAAACCAGCGCATCAGTCTCAGCGAATCCTTCGGTAGAAATAGTATCGCCAGTCCGGCGAAAGCGGGCGTGAACAGGATCAGGCTGAGGACATGCGTGGCAACAAAATCCATTATGTGCTCCGATTAATGCTGAAGTGCAAGAGAAGCCAAAGTCAAAATGCAGCCAAAAAGGGCGTCCGACTTGGTCACGGCTAGACCTTCACGAGAAAATAGTACGCGAGGCCAGCGATGGCCAGCAGCACGATCAAGGACACCAGCATGTATTGTTGGATGCGACCCGTCTGAATGGGACGCAGACTGCGCCCGGTGCCCTGCACCACGCTCGCCGTCCCATCGCCGAAGAAACCGTTGATCACGGGCTTGTCCACGGCGTTCCTCAGAGTGGATCCGACATTCGCGGTAACCCTGCCAAATCCGTGCAAGATCCCATCGATCAAACGCTTGTCCATCCAATCCGAAACGAATGTTGCCGCAAACCAATGGGCAGGACGCACGAAAAGGAGATCATAGATCTCGTCGACATACCATTTGTGTTTGAGCACGGGAATCTGCAGGGCATCCGTCGCGGCGGACTTCACATTTCGATAGACCAGCCAGCCCACTAAGAGTCCCCCGAGCGCCACAAACAGCGAGGCCAACAGAGGAACCATGCTGAAAGGCGCGGCCTCGGGCACTACGGCAAGCGTGCTTCCCACGAACTCGTGGAACCAGTTCGGAATCAGACCCCCGAGCAACGGGAAATGCTGAGGGATACCGACCCAGCCAAAAGCAATCGCAAAAACGGAGAGCACTACGAGCGGCGCGGTCATTGTCCAGACAGTCTCTTGCGCGTGCCCAGCCGCCTGCGTGCGCGCTTCGCCGAGGAAGGTCAGGGTGATTTGCCGCATGGTGTAGAACGCCGTCAGAAATGCAGCGACGGCCAGCGTGATGAAAACCGCCATATGCCCGCTGAAGGTGCTTGCCAGAATCTCGTCCTTTGACCAGAAGCCAGCTGTGAGCACGGGGAAGCCAGAAAGAGCGAGACCGCCGATTAGGAATGTCCAGAAGGTGATAGGCATCTTCCGACGCAGACCGCCCATGTTGAACATGTCCTGCGCGTCGACGTGCTCACTGGTGTGGAGTACGCCATGTTCCATTCCATGGATCACGGAGCCCGAGCCGAGGAAGAGCAATGCTTTGAAGAAGGCATGCGTCACCAGATGGAAGGCAGCAGCGACATACGCGCCGCTGCCGAGTGCGGCAATCATGTAGCCAAGCTGGGAAATCGTGGAGTAGGCGAGCACCCGCTTGATGTCATTCTGCGCCACAGCGATCGTGGCTGCAAACAGTGCCGTGAAGGCGCCGATGAACGCCACAAACGTCATCGTGTGCGCATCCAGGCTTAACAGCGGGAACATGCGGATTACCATGTAGACGCCTGCCGACACCATGGTCGCGGCGTGGATCATGGCACTGACCGGTGTTGGTCCTTCCATTGCATCGGGCAACCATACATGCAACGGAAACTGCGCCGACTTGCCGATCGTCCCAATGAACAGCATCAGTCCGATCAGCCCGGCGGCTGAGAGGCCGAAGACGGGTGTCGGCACGGAGGCGAGAGTATGTAAAACCTGCGGCTGAAAGATCTCC
>JBGPAT010000001.1:0-31530 GCA_041480885.1 Anaerolineae bacterium | reverse complement strand
CCGCACGGCAGAGTACCCATATAGGAATAGACTCACAAAGGAGACGAACAGGAACACCAGCCGCAAGCCCGGCAGCCAAAATGGTATTTGGGTTCCCAAGGACTGCGCCTGCATCACATAGGACTCAAGCCACTCGTGGGTACCGTGGATCAGGCCAAAGGCGGCGAGGAATCGCAGGCTCGGGACAGCCGCGATGGAAGGAGAGCGGGCTGTCTCCAGCAGAACAGCCAATCCCATGGCAAAGAACGACAGGCCGTAAAGGAAGTACACGAGAAACAGAGATTCGCTCACCTGCAGGCCCCTTCTTGTGTATTTTATCCCAATCGTTCAGCATTCCTGCCATGAGCCTAGTCACCGGCATGGGGTGACTTTAGTCATCTTGCACCTCAAAGAAATAGCCGAATCTCGCCAATTTCTGCCCGAAAATGCCCCAACGGGTTGAGACATGTGACATTTGTCACGTGTTTTTCACCCCAACCTAACTTGTGATTAATCATACATTTATGTAGAATGGGCTAGATATGGCCCAAAAAAGGCGCGTATTGTGCGTCGACCTTAGAGGTTCGTCTATCGTCGCCTTTATGCAGCACAACCATCTTCATCGAACGGCCCGAAAGGAGAATGCAACTATGTCCCTTAGGAAAGTACTCGTTCTTCTAGGAGTGATGCTCGTAGCTGCTGTCGCGCTGGCAGCCTGCGGGGGAACCGCTGCTACGCCGGCGACCAGCGGCACCACGACGGCCCCCACCACCGCGGCCCCCGCGCTGACGCTCGTCGTCCCGTTCAAGGACGCCTTCCTGGCTTCCGGCCATGCGGATGCCAATGCTGTGCCTTTCACGCATTGGAATGGCGATACGCCTGCCGTAGTTCCGGCGACTTGCGCCAAATGCCATACCTCGGCTGGCTTTCAGGAATTTGCCTCGACCGGGAAGACCAGCACGGACGTGAAAGCTCCCGCCGGCACCTTCAACTGCGACACCTGCCACAACCCGGCCGCAATCGCTTTGAACTCGGTCACCTTCCCCTCGGGAAAAGTCGTGCAGACTTCCGAGGAAGGTGAGGCGCGCTGCATGAGCTGTCATCAGGGGCGTGAGTCCAAGGTCAGTGTTGACAAGCAGATCAGCGACTTCAAGGTCACTGACGTCGATGCCGTGGTGGCGCCGATGACGGATTCCAGCGGCAAGCCCGTGAACTTCGGCTTCCGCAATGTCCACTACTTTGCGGCCGGTGCGACTCTGTACGGATCGCAGGCTCAAATGGGGTATGAGTACGATGGCAAGTCCTACGATCCCAAGTTCCGGCATGTACCGGAGTTCGATACCTGCATCGCCTGCCATGACCAGCACGCCACCAAGGTGCGCGTGGACCAGTGCGCGCAGTGCCACCAGGGCGTCAAAACCGTTGATGATCTGAAAAACAACCGCGAAAACGGTTCGCTTGCGGATTACAACGGCAATGGCGACACCAAGGAAGGCATCTACTACGAGCTGAAGGGCCTGCAGGATATCCTGTATTCGTCCATTCAGGCGTATGCCACTGAAGTTGGGGGCGCACCCGTCGTCTATGATGGGGCGACCTATCCCTACTTCCTTTCTGCAGCCAGCGACGGGACCGTGGCCAAGGATGCCAAGGGTAATCCTGTCCCCTACGGCAAGTGGACCGCGCGTCTGCTGAAGGCTGCCTACAACTATCAGGTGTCTGCCAAGGATCCGGGCGCATTCGCTCACAACGCGAAGTACATCATTGAGTTGCTCCACGACTCTATTGATGACCTCAACGGCAAGATTTCCAAGCCGGTCGATATGAGCAAGCTGGCTCGGGACGATGCGGGTCACTTCGCGGGCGACACTGAACCGTTCCGCCACTGGGATTCCACTGGCACCGTTGATGCAGCATGCGCCAAGTGCCACAGCGCCACCGGTCTGCCGCAGTATATTGCGAATAGCGGCACCGAGGTCGTGACCAAGTCCGGGGTTCAGATCACCGGGGTGGTTGGGCAGCCCGCTGCCAATGGTTTCATGTGCTCGACCTGCCATGACGAAGCCAACTGGCCGAATCGCTATGCGGTCACGAGCGTCCCGTTCCCCTCAGGCGTTTCGCTGACTTTCAGCACCGAGAAGAACGCGGACGGCACGCTCAAGCCCGTGGATGCGAACCTGTGCATCGAGTGCCACCAGGGCCGCGAGTCCACAGTCACCGTGAATAACTATCTGGCTGGCAAGCCCCTCGACACGGCTGATCCGAAGATCAGCTTCAAGAACGTCCACTACTTTGCCGCCGGTGCGACACTGTTTGGGGATGCGGCAAAGGGTGCCTATCAATACGCCAATCAGAAGTATCTCGGCCAGAACACGGTGCATCCGCTTAACAAGTGCACGGACTGCCATGATGTCCATCAGCTTACGGTGAAAGTTGATGCCTGCAAGGCTTGCCACACCAATGTCACCGGCACCGCTGACCTGGATAAGATCCGTGCGACCACCGATACCACGGACTGGAACGGCAACGGCGACGTCACCGAAGGCATCTATGCAGAGATCGACAGCTATCGCACGGCGCTGTATGCAGCTGTCCAAGCCTATGCAGAGAAGAAGGCAGGCACGGCAATTGTGTACGACGCCGCGACCTATCCGTACTTCTTTGTGGATGCTAACAAGGATGGCAAGCCAGATACGAATGACACGGGCAACATCGGCTACAACGCCTGGACGCCTCGCCTGCTGGAGGCGGCCTATAACTACCAGTACTCCATCAAGGACCCAGGCGCCTTTGCCCACAATCCGCAATATGTCATGCAGTTCCTGTATGACTCGATCAAGGATCTCGGCGGGGATGTTTCGAAGCTCAAGAGGCCATAGACGAACCTAGATCGGGGAATGTATGAGATGGCGGGCGCAACGCGCCCGCCATCTCATTCATTCTCTGAAGACTAATCATATCAATTTCGTGATATTCCGCACTATTTGTGCCCTAACATGCAGATTAGACTTGTAGGCAACGTGCCATCAACCACTGCCCGCATTTTGCGTCCTATTCAAGACATGCCCGTCATCCGCAGGAGAAGGCAATGACCGCACGGCCGAACAACCGACTAAGAGCAGTCTTGCTTGTCTCGGCGTTGGGCTTGCTTCTGCTTGCCGCGATCGTCATCGCGACGCCCGCAAGCGCCGTGGGGGGGTTCGCAACACGCGTTCAGGACAAACCTTCCAATGACTTTTGCCTGGGTTGTCATAGTCAGCAGGGCCTGACGAAAACCCTTCCCAGCGGCGAAATACTCTCACTGTATATTGATCCTGGTCTATTCGGCCACAGCGTGCACGATCAGGAGAACATCGCGTGTGCCGACTGCCATACGAACATCACTACGTTTCCGCACACCGATTTCAAAGCTGATTCCCTTCGACAGGTGACGCTTCAGCTCTACACCAGCTGCAAGAACTGCCATGCGGAACAGTACAGCAAGGTGTTGGACAGCGTTCACCAGACGGCGCTGGCAGGCGGGAACAACAACGCCGCGGTCTGCACCGATTGTCATAACCCGCACCAACAGATCCGCATGACCGATAAACAGACTGGGGAGCTCCTGCCCCAGGCGCGCCTGCAAATTCCACTCACGTGTGCGCGCTGTCACAGCACGATCTACAATACCTACAAGAACAGCGTCCATGGCGCGGCGCTCACCACCGAGGGCAACCTGGATGTGCCGACCTGCATTGACTGCCACGGCGTTCATAATATCCAGAACCCGACCACGGCTCGCTTCCGTAATGACACACCTCTGTTGTGCGCAAAGTGCCATACCAATCCGCAGATCATGGGCAAGTATGGCATCACAACGCAGGTCCTCAACACCTACGTGGCCGACTTCCACGGCACCACGGTCACGCTTTTTGAGCAGGTCTCGCCGGACACGCCGACTAACAAGCCGGTGTGTACCGATTGTCATGGTGTCCACAACATTTCCAAGGTGGATAATCCTGCCACTGGCATCGCCATCAAGCAGAATCTGCTGACGAAATGCCAACGCTGCCATCCCGACGTGACCACCACGAGCTTCACCGACGCATGGATGAGCCACTACATCGCTAGCCCCACGAGGTCTCCGCTGGTGTACTACGTTGGCCTGTTCTACAAGATCTTCATCCCGACTGTCATCGGCGGCATGCTGATCTTCGTTGTATCCGACATTATCAGACGCATGATCCAGGCGCGGAAGGGAGCGCAGCACTAATGGCAAAGAAGACGGCTGCTCCCGCGCCGCGGCGGAACTACGTTCGATTCACTCTGTCAGATCGCATTCAGCATCTCGTGATGCTGCTGTCCTTCACAACCCTGGCGCTTACCGGTCTGGTGCAGAAATACGCGCTGAGTTCCGTTTCGGTATTCATGGTTCGTTCCTTTGGTGGGATTGAGCGCGTCCGGACCACCCATCATGTCGCGGCTATCCTGCTCATGCTGGTGGCCGTCTATCACATCGTGAATCTTGGATACAAGATCTTTGTCCTGCGCCGGCCGCTGGCGATGTTGCCAGGCGTGCAGGACGTCCTTGATGCGTGGTCCGCCTTCAGATACAACATCGGTCTCGTCAAATCCCGTCCACAGCTGGGACGTTATGGTTTCGAAGAGAAGGCGGAATACTGGGCCCTGGTTTGGGGCATCCTGATCATGGGTCTAACGGGATTCATGATGTGGAACCCTCTTACCACTGTCCGGCTCCTGCCAGGCGACATCATCCCGGCCGCCAAGACGGCCCATGGCGCGGAAGCAGTTTTGGCCGTCCTGGCCATCATCGTCTGGCACATGTATGGGGTTCATCTCAGGCGATTCAACAAGGCCATGTGGACAGGCCGCGCGAGCGAAGAAGAAATGCTCCATGAGCATCCGCTGGAGCTGGCAGACATCAAAGCGGGCTTTGCGGACCGCCTGCCAGAGCCGGCCGCGCTTCGAAAACGCCAGCATGTCTATTACCCAATTGCGGCCATAGTCGCGCTGGTCCTGCTCTTTGCCGTCTATGGATTCGTGAACGGCGAGCAGACCGCCATCACAACAGTCCCGCCGGAGATTGCCACGACTGTTCCCATCTATGTTCCGCAGACACCCACTGCGCTGCCGCCGACGCCGACGGCGGTACCTGCTGCGACGTCGGTGCCCACGGCGCAGGCTGCGGCCGGAACCAGCTCGCCCATCTCTTGGGGAGAGGTGGCTCCGATCTTCGCGTCGAGGTGCGGGATGTGTCATGGCACAACTCTAGCAACCAACGGGCTGAACCTGAGCAGCTATGCAGACGCCCTGAAAGGCGCAACGGATGGCCCCGTCATTGTCCCAAGTGATGCGGCTAACAGCAAACTATTCCAGGTCCAGACCAGCGGCGGTCATCCCGGCCAGTTGTCCCCTGAAGAGCTTGCGCTGGTCAAAGCCTGGATCGATGCGGGAGCTCTCGAAAAGTGAAGGTACTGAACACTGGAGGTCAACCATGAAAGACAAAACGCCGCCGCTTGGCCGTCGGGACTTCATGAAAGCGGCGATCTTCAGCATCGGCGGGCTCATCGGCGCCGCGATCGGGCTGCCAGCGATTGCATACGTTATCGGCCCGGCCCTGACGCAGGCTACTGATGCATGGATCCGGCTGGGAGCAATCAGCAAGGTTGAGATGGGGAATCCCACGCTTTTCAAGACCACGGTTCAGACACAGACGGGCTGGATCAAGACCGAAGAGGAAGTGTCGGCTTACGTCTTGACTGACAACGGACAGGATTTTGTGGTCATTTCGAACATTTGCACCCACCTGGGATGCAGAGTGCGCTGGATCGCCGACGATGGCAAGTACCATTGTCCTTGTCATAACGGCGTGTTTGCGAAGGATGGGACCGTCGTATCTGGGCCACCGCCTCGACCTCTTGACCGGTTCCAGAGCAAAGTGACGGCCGGGATTCTCTACATAAAGCGAGGTTGATATGCTGGCAAAATTCGCCGATTGGATGGAAGAGCGCTTTAGCTGGCGCAGCGTGTGGGAGGCCATATTCCTGCGCAAGGTGCCTCACGTAAACTGGCTATACACGTTGGGCAGCGCCACGCTCTTCGTCGCCACCATTCAGGCGGTGACCGGAATCTTGCTCACACTTTACTACGTGCCGACACCTGACCATGCCTATGACAGCGTCGTCTACATCACGACCCAACTGCCGGCGGGCTGGCTCATCCGAGGCCTGCACCACTGGGGTGCGAGCGCATTGATCGTGTTGGTGGTTCTGCATCTTCTGCGAGTCTTTTTTTATGGCGCGTACAAATATCCGCGCGAGGCCACATGGATCACGGGCGTGCTGCTGTTCCTGGTAGTGATTGGTTTCGGTTTTACCGGCTATTTGCTGCCGTGGGATCAGAAAGCGTACTGGGCTACGACCGTTGGCACTCGAATTGCTGGCGTGGCTCCGCTGGTAGGTGATTGGCTCCTGCGGATCGCCCGTGGCGGCACTGATCTGTCCGCGGTGACGCTGGCTCGCTTTTTTGGCACGCACGTTTGGGTATTGCCCGCAGCTCTGGCGGCCCTCGTGGGGACGCACCTCTACCTGGTGATCCGTATTGGCATTTCGGCTCTGCCGGAGAGGAATGAGCAGCGATGAACGAGAAAGAGAAGAAGGAATATCTCGAACGCTACAAGAAAGCCAAGGAAAAAGGAGTCCCGTTCTTTCCCGACATCATCTTCAAGGACGTGGTTGTGTCGCTGGTGATCTTCCTGGTCCTAGTGGCACTGGCGTACTTCCTGGGTGTCCCGACGGAGGCAAGGGCAGATCCAAATGACGCGACGTACACTCCTCGCCCGGAATGGTACTTCCTCTTCCTATTTCAGCTTCTGAAGTACTTCCCCGGCAAGCTGGAAGTTGTCGGCGTCATGGTAATTCCTGGATTGTTGATTCTCCTGCTGTTCGCCCTGCCGTTCATCGATAGAAGTACAAGGCGCCATTTCCTCGACCGGCCCATTGCGAGCGTGTTGGCTTTATTGGTCGTGGGGGGAATCGCCACATTGACCATACTCTCCGTGCGAGAGTCGCCGCCGCCTCAAGTGGCAGCGCCCGTTGATCAAGCCGCTGCCCTCTACGCCAAGAACTGCGCCAATTGCCACGGACCCGGAATTGTCGTGCCAGCTGGCACCGATCTCCATCAACTCATCGCTCAGGGCAAACACGAAGGCATGCCTGCTTGGGGAGGCGATCTCAGCACCGACGAAATTGATGCCCTGGCTGGCTTCATTACGTCACCAAATGGTAGTGCGGTCTACACCCAGGAGTGTGGAGCGTGCCATAAGACGCTCGTACAGGCCTCTGGGAATCCGCAGGAGCTGCAACGGGTATTTGAGGAAGGGCCAAATTACCCCCCGCATCAGAAACAGAGCACGCCTGCTTGGAAACAGACTCTGACGGACGCACAGCGCAATGCGGTGCTGAATTTCCTCGCCGCACCCGACGGTCAGCGGCTGTTCGAGGTCAACTGCTCGGGTTGCCACGGGTTTGGCGTCACGTTCACCGGCACCGAAAGTCAGCTGCGTGACATCATCAGCAAAGGCGGACAGCACCTTTCAATGCCGGCGTGGCAGGGTACCTTGAGCCAGGCTGACCTCGATACTCTGGCCGCCTATGTGACCGATCCCGCCTCCAATCCAGCCGGCAAGACCCTGTTTGGACAGCGCTGCAGCGTCTGTCACGGCAATACGGTGCCAACCGCTCCTGATCTCGAGAGTGCCCGCAAGATCATCGCGAGCGGCGGCGCCCATGTGACGATGCCGGTGTGGGGAAAAATACTGACGCCCGAGCAGCTGGATGCACTAGTGAACTACACTCTAACAGCGAGCAAAGGGCAGAGTGCGGAAGAGGGTGCTCAGCTATTTGTGAGCAATTGCGCGGTTTGCCATGGGCAATTTGGCGAAGGCGGTCCCAATCCGGCCAATCCGAGCCAGACGATCGTTCCGATCAGTTCGGCTGAGTTTCTCAAGACGCGAGATGACCTTACTTTGCGGAGTATCATTTCACAAGGCCAGCCCAATTTTGGGATGTCGCCCTTTGGCTCGGCCAATGGCGGACCTCTGAGCGATGACCAGATTGATGCTCTGGTGGCCTTTATCCGAAGTTGGGAAGCCAATCCGCCGGTCAATCTGCCAGCCGAGGTGGCAGCTGGTCGTGCAGCACTCAGCGGTTCCCAGGTTTTTGCAAATGTGTGTGCCAGGTGCCATGGCGCCAACGGCGAAGGTGGTATTGGTCCCGCCTTCAACACGGCGGATTTTCAGAATCGCTATGACGATCAGTCTCTGCTCAATGTCATTGACAAAGGCCGGGAAGCGACTCCCATGATTGCGTGGGGGGACCTCCTAAGTGCCGGCCAGCTTCAACAACTAGTGCAGTACATTCGAACACTGAAACCAATCGCGAGCGCGCCGGAGGGCACTGCGACTCCCGCTGCTACACCCTCTGCATCAAGTTTTTCTGGTCAGGTGCTCCCGATTCTTAAGGCAAACTGCCAAGTGTGCCACAACTCCGGCACGAAGCTGGGTGGCTGGGATGCCTCTTCTTACAGCACGGTGATGGCCGGCGGAAAGGGCGGCCCCGTGGTCATTGCCGGGAACGTAGAAAAGAGTCCGTTGGCCCAGATGCTTCAGGGAACGAACGGCCAGACCATGCCACCCCAGGGTAGTCTGCCTCAAGCGGATCTCCAGGTGATTCTGAACTGGATTGCTTCCGGCGCGCAAGACAACTAATGAGGTGAATATCGATGCTAGCACGAGTCCGATCTGCCATCCGCCACTTCTTCTTTCCGCCTCGCAGTTCTCCTCGGTGGCTCCTGATCCTGCCGTATGCGGTGCTGGGGCTTCTGACCCTGTCACTTCTGGTGGGCGGCGCGTATGCGTGGGACTACACCAACTCCCCGTCATTCTGCGGCACGACATGCCATACGATGCCGCCGGAGTTTGCAGCCTATCAAGTCTCGCCCCACTCGCGCATAGCTTGTGTGGACTGCCACATTGGACGTGAGTTCATTGGTAACCAGATCTTCCGCAAGGCTGGTGATGTGAGGCACATCCTGGCGACAGCCTTCAGCACGTACGAGTATCCGATATATATCCAGAACATGCGTCCGGCGCGTGAGACCTGCGAGAAATGCCATTCGCCCGAGAAATTCTCAGACGACAGTCTGCGAGTGATCTCCCATTTCCAGCCTGATCAGCAGAACACACCCTACAGTACCTACCTTGTGCTGAAGACGGGCGGAGGCGCCAAGCGGCCAGGGCTGGGCCTCGGCATCCACTGGCACATCGTCAACCAGGTCTACTACTATCCCACCGATACTCTGGAACAGACCATTCCCTTTGTGCAGGTGGTCAACGATGATGGTTCCAAGACAGACTACGTGGATGTCCAGTCTGGTTTCGATCCTGCCAAGGTAGATCCAGCCAAGCTTAAGGAGATGGACTGCATTACTTGTCACAACCGCATTACGCACCACATCTACACGCCTGAGGAGTCGGTGGATGAAGCACTATCCCTGGGAGGCATCTCAAAGGATATTCCGGACATCCGAAAGCTGGGAGTCGAAGCGCTGAGGCGTGATTACAGCACTCAGGCTGAGGCCCAGGCGGGTATCGCGAGTTTGGACAACTATTATCAGACTCACTATTCGGGCTTCTACGGCGCAAATACCGCCAAGATCACGCAGGCCATTGCTGCGCTACAGCAGATCTATTCCGACTCCGCATTCCTGGACCAGAAGGACAATTGGAACACACATCCTTCGAATGTCGGCCATATCAATTCCGCGGGCTGCTTCCGCTGCCACGACGGAAAGCATCTCGACGCGAGCCAGCAGGCGATTCGCCTCGAATGCAATCTATGTCATTCGGTGCCTGTGGTGGCCGGCTCCCAGGACTTTGTGACCAAGATCGAAATCAGCCGCGGGCCTGAGCCCGAGTCTCATCGCAACGCCAATTGGATCAGCCTGCATAACAAGAGCATCGACGCCACCTGCTCCGCCTGCCACACCATGGCCGATGCTGGCGGAACCAGCAACACGTCATTCTGCTCAAACAGCGCATGTCATGGAAGTGTCTTTACATATGCGGGATTTGATGCGCCTGTTCTGCGGTCCATTCTGCAGGCACAGGTTCCCACGCCGGCTCCCCTGCCGACGCCGGCCGCCGTGGTGGGCAATCCGACATATGACGCGAACATTGGGCCGGTTTTCGCCGCCAAGTGCACCATGTGCCACAATCCCACCACGCTCGCCGGGGGCATGGACCTGACCACCTATGCGGGCACGATGAAAGGTGGCAAGGACCGCGCCGTGATCGCGCCTGGTGACGCGACGAACAGTTTACTGATCAGGATCCAGAGTTCTCAGCACTTTGCGAATCTCTCGGCGGCAGAGCTTGACCTGGTTGGACAATGGATAACGGCTGGCGCGCCCGAGAAGTGAGGTAGCAAGCCCAGGCTATCCATTGGATCTGAACCCGACATAGACGTACTCAAATCAAAAGATGAGCCGGTCCAGTAAGGACCGGCTCATCTTTTCTGGCAGGCCTAATCTAGGCGCGCACGGCGGCAGGCGACTCGATCTTGACGGCCTCAGCTTCGTCTGCAAGGTAGCGGTGATCCACCACCCTGAGGTAACGGACGCCGAGCGAGAAGGCAAGCATCCCGTAGGCGATGATGCCTGATCCCGCCACCAGCTCTACGAGTGATGGCCAATATGAAGCATAGGCGATCGCTTGCTCGCCCGGAAGATACGACAGAACCACCATGAGCCCCGAGAGATTCGTGTCCCAACGGTAGGCAACCACGCCCACCACAACCAGGCCGAGGGCGACCATGCGCCAGAATGGATGGCGGCGGGTATATGGCGTCAGAAGCATGATCATGGGAATGAGGGTGCCAAGGAGCATTTCAAGCACCCAAAAGTTGAACGAGAGCGGACCTCCAGTGAGCAATTCCATTCCCTCGGTGCGCCCGGGCTCATAGGTGTAATGCTGAGCCAGCGCATCCCAAAACCTGAAGTAGAAGTACCCGACCAGCGCCCAGGCGACAAAGTGTGCCACCCTCTCAATCAGGGCATCGTTGATCTTCGCCTTGGGAGTGAGGCGCGCTGAGAGCATGGAGGCGAACAGGGTCAGCGAAATGCCACCAACGATGGCCGAGAACATGAACAGGATGGCCATCTCAGGCTTGTACCACAGGGGACGTGCTTTGATCACGCCGTATATTGCTCCCAGCGAAGACTGGTGCAGGGAGGAAAGAGCGAGGCCCGCAATTGCAAGATAGGGCGCATAGTGGTGCGTGCCGCTCATCTTCCTGGCCAACTTTGGCAAGCGCTGTTTGAACCACTCGAGCCCGGCGAAGATGGGGAGTGACTCGAACACTAAGACCGTCAGGTAGAGCATGACGCACATGGTCACTTCCCAAAGGAGTGAGCGGTCATTCCAGTAGACCAGCGCATGCCAAAAGCGATCCGGGCGGCCGATATCGAGCAGCAACGACAGCATTGCCATGGTGTATCCGATCAAGCCGACAAACGTGGCAGTGCGAGCGATGGGCTGGTAGCGCTCAAGGCCGATCAAATATACGGCTGCGCAGAGGGTGAACGCACCCGCGCTCAATGCGATGGATGAGAGATCAATCGTAATCCACAGGCCCCAAGGCACGAGATCGGTGAGATTCGTGATCCACAGGCCGGTCCAGAAGACCAGGACCCCGGCAGTCGAGGCCGCCAACAGCACCAGGCCGAGAATCCCCAGCCACACGCCCCACGGTGTAACCTTTAGAGGAGGAAGTTGGACTCGCAGGCGCTTCAACATTATCCCTCCATCTCCGCTGCATCGGCAGGCAAGTAGTAGACTCGCGCACCCGTGCCCAAATTGTCGCGCAGACGATAGTTGAAGTTGTCCTTCAGCATGGTTGATACATCGGACTGCGGGTCATTGATGTCCCCGAAAACGCGGGCACCGGTCGGGCACGCAACCACACAAGCCGGCGTCGCATCCGGGTCGACACCCGGCTGCAAACCTTGTGCGAGACCGCGGTCAATGCGCTGGTAGCAGAACGCACATTTTTCCACGACGCCGCGCGGGCGGCGCGCTACCTCAGGTTGTCCCCATTTAGGGACAACCGGGTTCGGACCATCGAAGGCTTTCCAGTTGAAGGATCGGGCTTGATACGGGCAGGCCACTTCGCAATACCTGCAGCCGATGCACCGGTCATAGTCCATCATCACGATGCCATCCGGTCTGTAATAAGATGCCTTGACCGGGCAGACATCAACGCAAGGGGCCTTCGCGCATTGCATGCAGGGCCGCGGCAAGAAGATATCTTTTCCCTGCAGCTGCCCGAGCGGCGTCACGCGGTTCCATTCTATGGTGGGATTGACATCATTGTGAGCTTGGCAGGCGAGGGTGCAGTAGCCGCACCCGATGCACTTTGATTGATCGATGACCATGACCCACTGACGAGGACCCTCCGCAGCGGTTTCGGACGCCGCGCCCTGCTTCAGGACCTGCGCCGCGGCTGCGGCGGTCGCTCCAGCGGCGCTGATCTTAAGAAAATCGCGACGGCTCACGGTCTTAGTCATCCCCGCCTCCGCGATTGTGCTTCACCAGGCGAGCGTACCACTTCTCAAGCCAAGGGGCCATCACCATGCCACCGGCAAGGCCGATTAGGGCAGCCAGACCCGCGAAGCCGATGGGACTAACAGGGCTGGGCTGGGCTGCCAATCCGGCTTGCTCAATTTGCACGGGGACAGAAGTCGTGGAGGTCTGCGGCTGGCTTGCGGATGACGCCGAAGCGGCAGTGTGCATTTGATCAGAGTGGCATTTGTTGCAACTATCAAGGTTTGCCTTGAAGGAATGACCCGGAATCGTGTGCGCCGTGGCTGAGGTCGTCACGGTATGGGTTACGTGGCAGTCTATGCATGAGACACCGCGCTGGTGGTGCTGTGAGTAAGGGAAGTTCATGCTCACGTCTTTATGGCAGTTGACACACAACTGCGAGGCGTCGCTGTATTGTGCACTCCCGTCCCGCGGGGCGACGACCTTCAGCGATGCACTGTGCGGATCATGACAAGTGGTGCAGTTCATACCGCGCTGGAAGTGCGCGCTTGCCTGCCATGCCTGCCAGCCGAAGCGCGCATCGCTGTGACAGCGGCCGCAAAGCTCGGGCGAGCGGTCCACGGGCATTGGGGTCTTTGGATGGCCGTCCTTCAGCGGCCCATGGCACGCCTCGCAGGCGACCCCATCCTCCAGCCAGGTACCCGTTGCCGGATCATAGTTTGTGACGTGACAAACCAGACAGGCACCGGGCTTGCCCTGCTTAGTCCACTCATCGACGAATTTTGGATCGCTCACTGCTTGGCCGTGCGGGCCTTTCTGCCATTCGGTGGCGAACTCGGTGTGGCACGCGACGCAGGCGGGCGCGTGCGCGGCTGGTTGCGTGGGGGAGACGGGTGTTCCCTCCTGCGCTCGCGCCAGCAGTAACGTTGCGCCTGCCGCGAACAGAGCAAACATCAGCGCAATCAAAAGGCGGTAGACACGAGAAGACATCCTTGCACCTCCTCAAACGATTCAACTATGCGTGCGCCGGCAACGGCGCCTGAAGAAAGACTCTGCAGGCCAGGCACTGCGGAGTGAGGTAGCCATTCGGCTGGCGAAGGGCCTGCCAACACGGCAAGGGTGATTTGAAGCCGAGGCAGCCCTTTCGTTTCGCAGGCGAGCAGCCTTGCACTTTCCAACACTGCGGCTTCTCAACATTCAGTGGCCCAGCTGTTGCCTCGGTTTGCCAGTACGCGTCCAGCTTGCGCAGGAAGTGAACGGCCAGCGCTGTTACCAGAATCGGTATGGAGAGGCGCACCACAAAGCCGGCCAGAACGGCGAGCAAACCAGCGGCGTCATTCATGATCCACCTCACATTCGATAATGAGCTTGGCGGCCGCGACTCTTAGCCCATTCGCCGATCGTGAGCAGCAGGCAAATCGGGAGGATCACCCGCACAAAGATGAGCGTGAGGAGTACCTGAAGGGCGTCCATGACATTCTCCTTTTCCCTGCCGCATTCCATTTCCTGTGAAAGCGGAAGGACTGGGAATCTTCTTGACTACAGTGTACGTGGATAGGCCTGCGCCGTAAATTCGTAGGATCCCCCAACTATTAGATGGCTTTGTGCGGTGGTTTCAGATAACTCCTCTGCTGCTTTGCCCCCACACAAACTGCTCATGGATGGGGGATTTGCCCCACAAGCGCGAGAGCCTCCCGTCGCCTGCAGGCGACGGGAGGCTCTCGCGCTTGTCAACTGCGAAGCGCACTATGGAATCTGGACGGAGTGAGGCCAACGGCCACCGACAGGATCTTGGCCCAGGCAGCTCGACCGGGTCAACGGTTCTGCCGGTTCTGGTTGATGCCCCCCAGCTAGCTAGTCGGCAGGATGCCGCGCAGCCCTTCAAGCATGGAGCGCGCGTCAACCGGGCACCCGCTCGCCTCCGATCACCGTCTCCCGTTCTTCTATGCTTGGATTATTCCCCTCCTGATCGCATATCGCACCAATTCCGACCTCGAGTGCAGGTTCAGCTTACGCATGATGTTTTCCCGGTGTCGCTCAACCGTCTTCGGACTAATCACCAGCGAGACTGCTATCTCATCGTTGCTGGTGCCTTCTGCCAGATATGTCAGCACCTCACGTTCACGAGCGGTCAACCCATCGAGGTTGATTTTTTCCTCTCCGGGGTGCTCTTGATTCAAGTAGTCTGTCACCAGAAGCTTCGCCAGCGATGGATAGAGGTAGACCTCGCCAGTAGCCGCAGCGCGTACGGCGGTCAGGAGCTCTTCTGGCGCGGCGCGTTTTGGCACGTAGCCGGAGGCGCCGGCTTCCAGCATCTTGAAAAAATACTCCTCGTCCTCGTGAATAGTCAGGGCAACAACGGCCACGTCGGGGAAGCGCTTCTTGATTTCCCGCGTGGCGTCGATCCCGGAAAGATCCGGCAAGCCGATGTCCATCAGAACTACATCCGGCCTGACCGCGTCCGCAATCTCGATGGCCTCCCGCGCAGTGCTGGCCTCACCCACAATCTCGACGTCGCTTTCCGAACTGAGCAGCATCCTGAGCCCCGAACGAACCACGGCGTGGTCATCCACCAGCAGCAGGCGTGTGGCCATTTTCCTCCTCGACTTCAGCATGGTACGGGACAAACCCCTCGATCAGAGTCCCCTGGCCGGGCTTCGACTGTATCGTCACGGCGCCTCCCAGCAGGGCGGCGCGCTCCTGCATCCCTGCCAGCCCCAGCGACGGCCTGCCGGAGGTTCGCAGCTTCTGCACGCGTTCCAGGTCAAATCCAGTTCCGTCATCGCTGATGCTCATATGCATGCCCTTGTCGGCGAACTCCAGTGTGATTCTTGCGCTCTTCGCCTCGGCATGCCTCACCACGTTGTTAAGGGCCTCCTGGATGATCCGGAAGCTGGCAATTTTCGCGGCGTCGTCGAGGACTTGTTCGCGGCCCGAAATATCCAGCTTGATCTTGAGCGGATATCGTTCCTCCATCTTGCCTGCGTACCAGCGCAGCGCGGCCGACAAGCCCAGGTCGTCGAGATGGGAGGGCCGCAGGTCAGCCATCAACCGCTGAAGTTCCTTGAGGGATTCCGCGGTGAGTGATTGCAGCTCATGCAGCGTAGCGGCCGCCTGCTTTGGACTCTGCGCCAGTCGTGACTCCAAGCCGCGCAGCCCCAGGCCAATGGCCGTTAGTGCTTGGCCGGTCTCGTCGTGGAGATCGCGTGCCATGCGCTGCCGTTCGGCTTCCTGCGCCGCCACCACGCGTCGAAACAATTCTCCTCGTAACGCCTCACGCTGCTGCGATTCCTTGAGACGGTCGACCTGCAAGTCTGCAATCTTCTGCTCGGTTTCCACCTGAAATGCATGCAAGAAGCGGATCACATAGAACGAGGCGACGGCGGCGGAAATTGCGCGCAGCAACTGC
This sequence comes from Anaerolineae bacterium, assembly GCA_041480885.1. Taxonomy (GTDB): domain Bacteria; phylum Chloroflexota; class Anaerolineae; order Anaerolineales; family Villigracilaceae; genus Fen-1038. Next base: position 15,541 of record JBGPAT010000001.1, on the reverse strand, counting down.
ACGGGGAAGCCGAACAGGCGAAGGAAGAGGCCCTCATTGATGACATCTGATGGCGGCAGAACACTTACGTTGGCGAACACCTGCCCAAAAATGCCGTACCAAAGGAATGCGACGGCAGCCCACAGGGCGTCTTGCCCAAACCGGACGAGACCTACCTGGCGAAAAGCCCGCTGCTGCGCAATCAGCCCGACCGCCGCCAGAATGTTCGCCGGAATGGCCAGTGAATAGCGCGTCCACACGTCCACGACGCTGGATAGAGAGGCCGGCGCGACCGAGCCCTTAAGATTGAGCAGGCCAAACACCCAAATGGCCTCCAAGCCCAGCGGTGCCATGAGGCTCACGCGCTGGGCGATCTCGTCCTTTGCCAACAGGAAACTGCCGAAGGCGGCGAGTGAGAGGAACGAGAAGGCCAAAGTGGAAAGCCTCAGCACCTGCAAGGCTGGGGGGAACTCCTGCCCGCTGAGGACGCTGATGTATCTGAACATCTCAATCCACTCGTGCGTTGCGTGCACGAGACCGAATCCTGCAAGGGGCCGCAATGCCTTGCGGACGCGCTGGTCCGATGAGCGGCCGCCTTCCATGGCAACCAACAAACCCATGCTAAAAAAGGCCAAACCATAGAAGAAATAGATGCTAATGATGGTCAGAATCTGCACGATCTATTCCCCAGCGGCCGCCCGTTAGTGCCAGTGCCCCCTCCCGAACGGTCGGACATAGGCCTTCGCGAACTGATCCAGTATGCGCAAGCGAAATGCGGCCGAAACATTATTCTGGCAGCTTCAGTTTGGCGCCACACACGCGGCAGAAGTGGTCCGTCATCTGCGCACGCGTGCCACACTGATGACAATAGAATTCGCCGTCGATTGGTTCTTCTTTGGGGCCACCGTGGCGCTGGCGACCGCCGCCGTGCAGCCTCCGCCCTCGGCTTGACTGCCAGAAATAAATAGATCCGCCGATGATCAATGCGAAACCGAGGGCACCGAGCACATAGGGTAGATAGTTGCTCAACATCACTCGTCCCGGCGTGTTGGCGCCGAGCGGCTGGGACGGCTGGAGATGCTGTTGGGAGGCCGCGAGAGTCTCGGAGGTCTTTGTGTATGTGAGTTGCAGTGGCCATTGCTGCCCCGCCCGTAGCGGCCCAAAATCTTTCGCGAGATAAGGCGTACCGTCTGAGCTCTGGATTGCCTCCAAAACCGGATTGGTCGTGAAATTGCTTGTGTCAATGGGAATGCGCACGCTAACGCTGAAGTCATTGATCGCGTAATCGCCCGGCCACAAGTATGAGAACTGCCGCACCTTCCCTTGCTTGGCCAGCGGTTCATAGTATTCCATGTGATACGTGGCCTGTGTTTGGATCTGGACCGTGACGGTTTGCCAAGTATCGCCTACGGATGGTCCCACGTAGTCCGTGTTGAGAAGGGAGCCATCCGTCGTCTGAGAGGCAACGGCAATCAAGTTCGCGTCTTTGGGGAACCGTACGGAGATGTTCACAGGCAGCTTGAGGCTATCCGGTAGCTTAAAGTCGTAGATCACCAGCATACTTGGCTGGTCGTACTCCGGCCATAACTCTACCTTGAGACTGGTCAGGGTGGTCGGGCTCTGGGCGCGGGCCTGCAGCGGAAAAAAGAAAGCAGCGCCGAGCAGAATCAGTGAGAGCCACCTGTGCATAGATCCCTCCCGCATGACTGGGTTGAATCTTACCATGCCGCTAAATGGGCTCCCGCGGCGGCCCTCTAACCGTCCATCCGATGTCACCCGTGGCATCTTGGGTGCCCGTGCGGGACGTTGTACTGCTCATGGACGGCGATCATCATTGTCGCGCGGCGTCGGTGCAAGAGCCGACACCAATTGCCAGCAGGCCAGATTGATCGGCGTGGGAATGCCGTGGCGTTCTCCAGCGCGGGCCACGGCGCCGCAAATGGCATCGATCTCGGTCGGGGCGCCGCGCTGAATATCCTGAAACATGGACGAATGATTGGCGGCTGTCCTTAGGGCGATATCTTCGACGATTGCTGCGGGTGCACCGGGTGACAGCGTGGCCTTTTCCGCTAAGGCCACCGCGGCCGTCTCTTCAGCCAAGGCGTGAAGCAGTGCCCGTGCCGTCGGCCGCTCCAGGAGCTGCCCGTTGGAGATCCGCAAGAGCGCCGTCAATGGATTGATGGCGGAACTGATCAGGAGCTTGTTCCAGAGGAGCGAACGCGCATCCTTGATCAGCTCCACTCTGAAGCCCGCGGACTCCAGCGCCTCTTTGAGAGGCCCAAGGCCTTCGTGGTGTTCGAGCGAGATGATCCCTTCGCCCCCGGCTTTGACGAGTCCCGGCCCGAGCCGCGTGGCGCCCGTCGTGGTGGAACCCAAAACAACACGTGCCTCACCCACGCTGGCTGCAAGGGTCTCGCGATTTCCGAGCCCATTCTGCAAGGTAACTACCAGTCCGTCGTCGGCCAGACAATCCGCAAGCTGGTGCGCGACCCTGTCCGTCTGCCACGACTTGACCAGCACCAGAGCATGTCTGGCTCCCTGGCAAGCACGAGGATCGCTGGTCGCGAACACGGAAAAGCTCTGCTCATGACCGGCCGAATCCACGAGTCGCGCGCCGTTGTCACGCAGCGCTTTCAAGCCACCCGGCCAGGCGCCAAGCATCGAAACGGTTATTCCGGCACGTGCCAGACGTGCCGCAAAGAGCGTGGCCATTGCTCCCGTGCCTGCAATGAGGACGCTGCTGAAGTGGGAACCGCTTTGCGGGTGCATTTATGTCGAGGTCCCGGGGTGTCGATCTACCCCGGCAATTGCTTCATCAATTCGTCCCACTCGGTATCGTCCATCTCCACAGAATGTTCCAGAGCAGGAAATGAACGGTTGCGGACGTCCGCAGCGTATTCCCCAAAGGCACGCTGCATCTCGCCATGGAAATCGGCATACTTCTTGACGAATCTAGGCGTAAAGCGGTCGAATAGGCCAAGCAGGTCATGCGTGACCAGCACTTGCCCGTCACAGCCAATGCCTGCGCCGATGCCAATGGTGGGAATGGACAGTCTCTTAGATACAAGCTCCGCCAGGCGAGCCGGAACGGATTCGAGGACGAGGCAGAAGCATCCGGCTTGCTCCAGTAGCAGCGCGTCTTCAAATAGGCGCTTGGCACTGGAGGCGGTCCGGCCTTGTGGGCGGAACCCCCCGAGCTGATTTATGGACTGGGGTGTCAGCCCTAGATGACCCATCACGGGAATCCCCGCTCCGACGATGGCTCGAACAGCGTCGATGCGCTCGCGACCACCCTCAAGCTTTACGGCCTCCATGCCGCCCTCCTGCAGAAATCGCCCGGCGTTACGAACCGCTGACTCGGTTGAGACCTGGTATGACATGAACGGCAGGTCACCGATGAGAAGTGCATACCTGGCACCGCGAGCCACGGCCCGCGAATGATGAAGCATCTCCTCCATGGTGACAGGCAGAGTATTCTGGTAGCCGAGCACTACCATCCCCAGTGAATCGCCTACGAGGATGGCATCAATGCCTGCCCAATCTTCGGCCATGGCGGTGGGATAGTCATAGGCTGTTAACATCGTGATCGGCTCCGCTCGTTCTTTCTTCTGGCGAAGGGTCGAGACCGTGACTTTCTTGCGTTGAGGCGCGGCGGAACCGACAGCGGCAGTTTGAATCGCAGGAACAGTGGTGGACATGGTACCCTCCAACAAAGGTAGGGGCCGTTAATTGCGGTCTCCCCCGGTCGCCGCCTGTACAGCCTGATGGGTCAATGCACCGTCGCGTTCATGAGAGCTGGCAAGTATGAGGCGCGCGGCACTGCAATTATTCCACAAAACCCTCTTTTCGCCTATAATGACTTTGCCTCAGGATCGTGTCTGGCATGTCGGGGCGTCGGGTGAGCTTTCGGCCGCGCCCCCGTTCACGGCTTCGAACTCAGGAGAGGGCTATGCGTCGAATGTTTGGATTCATGATTGGGATCGTGGTCGGTGCTCTGGTTGGTTCGACCGTAGCACTGCTGCTTGCGCCCGACTCCGGAGAGAAGCTCCGCGGCGAACTGCGGCTGCGCGCCGACGAACTGGTGGCGGACGTGCGCCACGCGGCCGAGGCCCGTCGCATAGAGTTGACGGATCGTCTCGACTCCCTGCGCGCGCCGCGCGCTTGACTGGTCCTGCAGCCTTACTGCCTTGAAATAACCCGCTGATAGAACCGCGCGGCCTCAGCCATGCAGTGCGCGTAGTCTGCGCGCTGTGTGATTATGCTTCGATTGAGACCTGCGGCTTTGTGCCGCAGGTCTGCGTTTTCCAATCCTTCAACAATGGCCCGTGCCAGATGCCGGGGCTCGGTTGCATCCACAAGCAAGCCGTTCTGGCCAGGAGTGATCCACTCTCGGATCGACTCCAGATCGCCCGCGATAGGCAGGCAGCCGCAAGCCATTCCTTCGAGCAACGAGTTGGGGGTACCATCATGCACAGTGGGCGATACGACGACCTGGGCGCCGCGGAAGATTCTCGCCATTTCTACATGTGGTACCGTCGGGAGGAGGTCCGTTGCATGAGCGATATTGAGTCTTTGAATCCACCTCAACGCTCCTCGTTCGCCTTCCTGCGAAACGCAGACGAATTTTGCATCTGGCCGCTTCGCCAGTACCATCGGAATTGCCTGAAAGAACACGTCGTTGCGGACGTAGGCCCGATTCCCCCGAGGGTTGACTACGATCGGTGCATCCACAGGGCGGCTGGGTGCATAGAAAACCTCCGTCTTCACGCCGCCATTACCTGGTATGAGCAGAGTCGGTTTGGCGGGGTCAAAACCCCACTCTTTGCTCATGCGGATATCGCGTTGGCAATCGGCGTGAAGCCCCTGAGCCACTTGGAGGGTCCATGAGGTGTAGTGACGCATAAGCCAATTGGACGAGGCGTGGAGCGTGAAGTCATTGCCCCAAACCGAGGCAACCAGCGGCACCCCCACGTAGGCGTCCGCCGCCAGCATACCCTCATATGGGATCCTCAGCGCGTGCACTAGATCGGGCCGAACCCGCATTGTTACTGAACGCAGTCTCTCGGCCGCCCGCCGAATGGTCAGGGGGCCCAGGAAATGCCGAATGGCCATTCGCAGACCAATTGCGTCGGCAGTCGTCGCAGAGCCCTGCCCGCGTTTCCTCATCCCGCTGTAAGCAACCGGCGTTAGTTCGAGTCCTGCCAGGGGGAAATCCACGGAGCAGTCAAACGTGGATGCAAGGTAGACTTCATCGCCGCGTTCGACAAAGTGCATGATCCAGTTTCTGGCAATTGGAGAACGTCCATCAGCCACGAAGAGAAGGCGCATGATGTCAATATACCAGAAGTTGCCCGTGCCAGTTGGTCGTAGTATCATTGGTGAACTTCGCTGCTGGGATGGGATAGGCCGCGCTCAGCCCGGCCTTGCATGCGGCGTTGCCGGAAGAGGTACTAAATGAAACAGATCTGCGTTGTGGGAGTGGGCTATGTCGGCTTGGTGACCGGCGCTTGTTTTGCAGACTTGGGTAATAAAGTAGTGGCGCTGGATGTGGACGCGAAACGCATTGAGAATTTGAACAAAGGCATTCTCCCAATCTACGAGCCGGGTCTGGATGAGCTCGTGAAGCGCAATGTCAAGGCGGGCCGGCTATCATTCACAACCTCCTATGCAGAGGCCTTGAAGGGCGCTCAGTTTGCCTTTATTGCGGTGGGAACGCCGTCTGGTGTGAACGGTGAGGCCGACCTGCAATATGTGGCGGCGGCCGCAAAAAGCATTGCCATCAACATGAACCAACCACTCGTCATCATTAACAAGTCGACCGTACCGATAGGCACCGGCGACTGGGTGGCCGACATCGTGAGAGGCGCCCAGCCGCGTGAGGTGGCTTTTTCCGTTGTCTCGTGCCCCGAGTTCTTGCGCGAAGGTTCGGCCATTGGAGATTTCATGAGTCCCCATCGCACGGTGATCGGTTCCCTGCACCGTGAGGCTGCAGAGCAGGTGGCCCAATTGCACCTGCCATTGCGGGCCCCAATCGTTATCACGGACTTGCGCACCGCAGAGATGATCAAGTACGCTTCCAACGCATTTCTGGCAACGAAGATCTCTTTCATGAATGAACTCGCCGACCTGTGCGAGTGTGTGGGCGCCGACATAAAAGAGGTCGCGGCTGGCATGGGCTACGACGCGCGCATAGGCCGCCATTTTTTGGATGCCGGCCTCGGTTGGGGAGGATCCTGCTTTCCCAAGGACGTAAAGGCCCTAGCGTATATGGCCAGGGAAAACGGCCTGACTCCGCGCATACTGGAGTCGGCCACGATTGTCAACTACGATCGTCGCACTGAGGCTGTCCGGCACATCGACGAAATGGTCGGCGGGTTGAAGGGGAAGACCGTTGGGTTGTTCGGTCTGGCATTCAAACCGAATACCGATGACATGCGCGAGGCTCCATCCATCGATATTGTTGAACACCTGCTCAAGGCAGGCGCCCTCGTCCGGGGCTACGACCCGGTGGCAATTGAGGTGGCGCGACCGATGTTGCCGGCCGTAGAGATGTACACAGATCCGTACGAAATGGCCGCGGGTTGCGATGCCGTGATGGTCGTGACGGAGTGGAACGAGTTCAAGCAACTCGACCTGGACCGGCTCAAATCTGTGCTCAAGAAGCCCGTCATTTTCGATGGCCGCAATATCTACGATCCGAGTTTGATGGAGGAGAAAGGCTTCACGTATAGAGCGATTGGGCGCGGCTCACACGGTCATTGAGTGTCCATGCCGAATCCCCCAGTCTGTGATTACGAAGGCTCCGACTACCAGTCATCGTTTTGGGATCAAGGGGGACGCGAGTATGAAGATCGCGTTGAAGCAATTGCGTTGAAGCGCCTGTTGCCCAAGAGTGGCCGCCTCCTGCTGGAAATTGGCGCGGGCGCGGGACGCAACACCCTGCGCTACACGAGTTTTGACAGGATCGTGCTGCTGGACTACTCTCGCACTCAGCTACAGCAGGCGCAAGCCCGGCTTGGCGGATCGGACAAATACGTATATGTTGCCGCCGATGCGTACCGCCTGCCGTTCGTCGCGGGGTTGTTTGATGCCGCCACGATGATCCGTGTCCTGCACCATATGGCCGACGCGCCAAAGGTGCTGGGGCAGGTGCGGAGCGTCTTAGGGTATGACGCGGTTCTCATACTTGAATTTGCAAACAAGCTCAACCTCAAGGCGATCCTGCGCTATTCGATGGGAATGCAGAAGTGGAGCCCGTTCACCCGCGAGCCCGTGGAGTTCGCCAAGCTGAATTTCGATTTTCATCCCGCGGCCGTCCGGGAATGGCTGACGAGCTTGGGTTTCCGGATCGAACGCACACTGGCAGTGTCATATTTCCGTGTGAGGATCTTGAAACGCGTTGTTCCGCTCCCGGCTCTGGTGCTGTTGGATTCGTTCCTTCAGCAGCTGGGCACCGTCTGGCAATTGACGCCCAGCATCTTCGTTCGCGCTGGGATCAGAAATGAGGGATGGGAAGCCGCGGCTCCCCCCACGAAGATAGTCGAATTCTTCAAATGCCCTGAATGTGGACATTCACCACTCCATGCCATGCAGAGTTGTTTACAATGCGGCAACTGCGAGCGGAAGTGGGGTTTCCAGGGTGGTATCTTTGACTTCCGACAGCCCATGATGTAGTGGGAAAGTGGGACAAGACTCTATATGCACAACGAGTGACGTGCCACGTCACTCGTTCTCATCGCCGTGCCACCCAGCTGCGCAGGCCGGGAGTTCGTCCGGCACTGGTGCTTGCACCGCACAGGCGCCTTTGGGACACGCAGCAAAGGTAAGATGAGAGATTTGTTTATCGGATGCTTGGCTTTCAGCCGTGTCCCCCGACTTGCAGCCTGATTGGGTGAAGGGGCGGGGCCGCTCACGAGGCAGCGCGTGTCACTTGGCACCAGAGGCTCGCCTGCCAAACCGCAAAACTCCCGCTATACTTGCTCGATCATGCAGTGTTCGATTGTTGTCCGCGCCTACAATGAATCAAAGCATCTTGGGCGTCTGTTGGAGGGCATCACTCGTCAAACCATCCCGGACGCAGAAGTCATCCTCGTAGACTCGGGTTCGACCGATTCGACTGTCGACCTCGCACGACAGTACGGCGCCAGCGCGGTGCATATTCCGCCAAGCGAATTCAGCTTTGGGCGCTCTCTCAATCTGGGCTTGCAGGCCGCGAGTCGCGAGTACGTGGTTATTGCCAGCGCACACGTTCACCCTGTATATCCAGATTGGCTCGCTTGCCTGCTGAGTCCGCTGCAGGACGATCGCATTGCCGTGGTGTACGGCAAGCAACGCGGCCCGGGGGCATCCAAATTCTCCGAGCAGCGAATCTTTCACCAATGGTTTCCTGAGGCGGACGTGACTCACCAATCGAGCCCGTTCTGCAACAACGCGAATGCCGTCATCAGGCGGAGCCTCTGGCTGAAGCATTCATACGATGAGACCCTGACAGGCTTGGAAGACGTTGCCTGGGCCAAGTGGGCTCTTGAACAAGGCTACCATGTCTCCTACGCCGCCCGGGCCGAGGTCATTCATACCCACAACGAGACGCCTCACCGGGTCTATGATCGTTACTGCCGGGAAGCCATGGCATTCAAGAGGATTTTTGCCGAGTCTCACTTCAGTGTCTATGACTTGGTGCGTCTGGCTGCCTCGAATGTCCTCAGCGATTTGTTGGATGCAGTTCGTCGGCGCCGGCTGCTGCAGAACGCTGTCTCAATCTTTTGGTTCCGAACCATGCAATTTTGGGGAACGTATCAGGGCTATCGGCATTCCAGCCCAATGACGCCGCAATTGCGCCAGACTTTCTACTATCCCCATGGGACACACGCCATAGAGGGGAGTCCGCGCGACGTTGAGCCGATCCGCTACGATCAAGCAGGCTGACGCCACTGGGACGAGCGAACAACTGCAATCATCCGCCGAGCGCTTCGTTCAACCAGTCCAGGAAACCCTTCTCCTTTGGCTTCACGGCACTGCCCAGCGTTGCCGCCAGCTTTTCGAATAGCTCGCGCTGTTCCTTTGTCAGCTTCGAAGGGATTTCCACATTTACGATCACGAGTTGGTCGCCGCGATGGTCTTTTCTTCGCAGATGGGGTACGCCTTTGCCCCTTATGTGGAAGACCTTGCCCGGCTGAGTGGCAGGCGGGATCTTCAGCTTCTCATCGCCGTCCAGTGTCGGTACCGAAATCTCCGCCCCCAAAGTGGCCTGCGCCAGGTTAATGTCGAGATTCAGCAGAATATCGTTTTCGCGACGCTTGAAGAACTTATGGGGTTGGACATCCAGCAAGAGGAATAGATTCCCATTCGGTCCTCCCAAAGAGCCCGGACCACCTTCGCCCGCCAAGCGGATTTGAGTCCCCGAGTCGACTCCGGGCGGAACTTCAACTCTCTTGTGGACGGTCTTGCGCTCCAAACCCCCGCCGCGACATGTGTGGCACAGCTCAGAAATCACCTCGCCACGTCCCGAACAGGTGGGGCACGTTGTGGTCTGCATCATCTGACCAAGAATCGTCTGGCGCACCTGACGGATTTCACCCTGTCCGCCGCAGGTGGCGCAACGCGTGGGCGACGTGCCGGGTTCCGCACCAGATCCTTTGCAGCGAGAACAAGGCTCTTCGCGCTCAAAGTCGATCTCCTTGTCGGCTCCGAAGACGGCTTCCTTGAATGTGAGGGTCACACCCAGCTGGAGATCCCGTCCGCGACGCGGTGCGCGCCGGGCGCTCCGACCCGTGGAGAACCCGAATTGACCGAACAGTTCGTCGAAGATATCGGCGAAGTCCATTGTGTAATCGTGGAAGCCCCCCATGTTGCCAAGTCCGGCTCGACCAAATCGGTCATACCGAACGCGCTTATCGGCGTCGGAGAGGACACCGTAGGCCTCGTTGATTTCCTTGAAATTCTCTTCGGCGTCCGGTGCTTTGTTCACATCCGGGTGGTACTGGCGCGCCAACTTGCGGAACGCTGCTTTGATCTCATCGTCGTTGGCGTTCCGACCCACCCCCAGAACATCGTAGAAATCTCGGTCAGTCATGCTTCACAGAAAGGCGAGAGATGAGGCCGCCGCCGTGCGCTCTCGAGCGGCTTCCACTCCCGATTGCCCCGTTTCTATTTGCTTCTATCTATTCCTTGACTTCCCCATCTACTACATCCGGGCCAGGTTTGGCTTCTTTTGACTCACCAGACTCGCCAGCCGGAGTATCGGGCTGCTGGTAGACACTGGCACCAATCGTCTGGATCGCCTGCCCCAGGGCCTCGCTCGCAGTCTTGATCGCTGCAACGTCTTCGCTTTCCGTCTTGCTGCGGGCGTCTGCAATTTTGGCCTCAATCTCAGATTTTAGCTCCGGGGGCACTTTCTCACCGAAATCCTTGAGCGCCTTTTCAGCAGCGTAGATCGTATTGTCTGCATGATTACGGGTTTCGATGAGTTCCTTGCGCTTGCGGTCTTCCTCCGAGTGAGCCTCGGCGTCCCGCCGCATCTTTTCCACTTCGGTGTCGGAAAGGCCAGAGGATGCGGTGATGGTAATGTGTTGGCTCCGTCCGGTCGCCTTGTCCTTGGCAGTGACGTTCAGGATGCCATTGGCATCGATATCAAATGTCACTTCAATTTGCGGAACGCCTCTTGGTGCAGGCGGGATTCCATCCAGACTGAACTTGCCGAGGGATTTGTTGTCCGCAGCCATTGGACGCTCGCCCTGCAGCACATGAATTCCGACCTGCGTCTGACTGTCACTCGCGGTCGAGAAGGTCTGGCTGCGGCGCGTGGGTATGGTGGTGTTGCGTTCAATCTGGGGTGTGGCGACCGCTCCCAACGTCTCGATCGCAAGGGTAAGCGGTGTCACGTCGAGCAGCAGGATATCTTTTACTTCGCCACCCAGGACGCCGGCCTGAATGGCCGCGCCGACTGCAACAACTTCGTCCGGGTTGACGCCTTTGTGGGGCTCCTTTCCAAAGAATGCTCGAACGCGATCTTGCACCGCCGGCATGCGCGTCATGCCGCCGACCATAACAATTTCGTCAATATCGGCGGGTTTCAAGCTGGCGTCGCCCAGGGCTTGTTTCAACGGCGCGATCGTACGATCAACGAGGTCTCCGGTGAGCTGCTCGAGCTTGGCGCGTGTCAAGGTCGTGACGAGATGCTTCGGTCCGTTAGCATCCGCCGTGATGTACGGCAGATTAATCTCGGTCTGCATCATGCTCGAGAGCTCTATTTTCGCTTTTTCGGCCGCCTCCTTCAGGCGCTGCAAGGCTTGGCGGTCAGTTCGCAGATCGATGCCGTTGTCTTTTTGGAATTCGTCGGCAAGAAGGTCCATAATGCGCTGGTCAAAGTCATCCCCGCCAAGGAAGGTGTCACCGCTGGTCGAACGCACCTGGAACACGCCATCGCCGACCTCCAGCACAGAAATATCGAAAGTCCCGCCGCCCAGGTCATAGACCGCGATCACTTCATTCTTCTTCTTGTCAAGACCGTATGCAAGAGACGATGCTGTCGGCTCGTTGATGATGCGCAGCACTTCAAGGCCGGCGATCTTCCCGGCATCCTTGGTCGCGTTACGCTGTGCATCATTGAAATAGGCAGGCACGGTGATGACCGCCTGCGTGACTGACTCACCAAGAAAGGCCTCGGCGTCGGCCCTCATCTTGGCCAGGATCATTGCCGAGACCTCCGGGGGGCTGAACTCCCGGCCGTCAAGCCTGACCAGGACGTCACCGTTGGGTGCTCGGTCGACTTCATAGGGCACGCGTGGTCTAGTCCGTTCCACTTCCGGATCGTCCGACTTGCGGCCCATGAAACGCTTGATGGAGAATATGGTATTCTGCGCGTTGATGATCGCCTGGTTGCGCGCCACCCGCCCCACGAGCCGTTCGTGATTCTTGTTGACCGCTACCACCGAGGGGACCAGCCGCTCTCCCTCCGAGGACGGGATTACGAGGGGTTCACCGCCCTGCATCACCGCCACGACGGAGTTGGTCGTGCCCAAATCTATCCCAATTATCTTGCCCATGAATGCCTCGCCTGCAGGATATCGCCTGGCAGCATCGGATATATGACAATCGATACGTGAGCGGCGGTGCTGCCACCGCCTAGAACTATCTGGCCACCCTGACCATGGCTGGGCGGATTACGCGTTCCCCGATCATATAGCCGTTCTGGACGACTTCGAGCACGTGCCCGCTCTCGACGCCGTCCACCGGTTCGTACGAGATCGCCTCGTGGAATCTCGGATCGAAAGCCTCGCCTTGCGCCTCAATGCGTCTTGCTCCTTCGGCCTCCAGGATCGACTGCAACTTCCGTTGAATTAGGTCGATGCCGTTGGTCCAAGCGTCTTCAGTGGGGCGATTTTGCAGGGCGCGTTCAAGATCATCCAGCACAGGCAACACCTTCTTGATCAAATCCCCTTTCATCGCAGCCTGGTCAAGCTCACGATCGCGCTCGATGCGCTTCTTATAGTTCTGGAATTCGGCTACGGAGCGCTGCCAGCCGTCCAAGTTCTGGGCGGCGGTGGCTTGGACTTCTGCCAGACTCTGCTTCAATGAGTCGAGTTGGTCTTCGCTTGGCCCGGACGGCTGGGCCTGATCCGGATGCGCGATGTCGCCAGTGGTCTCCGCCGCTCCAGGTACAGCGTCGTCGGCATGCTCGTAATGTCTGTGATGCTTCTTGTCTGTCATGGACGGGGTCCCGAAGTACTGGAATGAATTGTCGCGCCTATGCGCCGGCAATTCGTTCATTGACCAGATGGCTGAGTAGACCTGCCACAAAACGAACCGTCGGGATCGTTCGGGCATATGGCATGCGCATGGGACCAAGCACGCCCAGAGTCCCGGTGGCCAAACCAGGCACGCCGTAGCGCGCCACCACCATGGAGCACTGGCTGAGCTCTTCCCAGCCCCCCTCGCCGCCGATGAGAACTTGGAGTCCGCCGATAGCGCTGTTCAGCGTCGTGCGGGCCAGCCAATCCTGCAGCGTTGACCGCTCCTCAAATACTCTTAAGGCACGACGTGCCGTATCGGATTCGGCAAATTCGGGCTCCGCCAAGACGTTGGTGAGGCCGTCCGTGTAGATCTCGCCGGCGCTACTTTCGCCGGCGCGACGCAATTCACCAAGGATGAGCATGAGGACGTCCTGTTCGAGGGCCTCCGTGCGTGTCTCCATGGCTCCGATGTCGTCGACTGTCCGTCCCATGAGGACCGCATTGAGTCGCGAGGCAGTCTGGCTGAGCCTCTCTTGAGTTACAGGGTCTGCCAGGGTCAAGAGCTGCTGAGACACTTCGCCTCCCACAAGAACCAGCACCATCAGTATCTGGCGGCCCTGCGTCGAGATCAGTTCAACATGTTGGTAGTGGGGCCGGTCTGAGCGGGGTGCCGTGATCATGGAAGCCCCCTGCGATTGATGGGCGAGCACGGATGCTGCAAGATGCATCCATTCGTCCACGCCGCGGCGCGCCTGTTGGAACTGGCGTGAAATGCCCTTTTGGATCGACTCGGGCAGTTCTGCCTGATCCATCATTGAACTCACAAAGCAGCGATAACCCTCTTCGGTCGGCACGCGTCCAGCAGATGTGTATGGCTGGCTGAGATATCCCATTTCCGTCAGCACGGCCATCTCGTGACGAATGGTGGCCGACGAAAGATCAAGGTGATACCGATTCGCGAGCCTCTGAGACCCGACCGGCTGTGCCGCGTCAATGTATTCCCGTATGATGACGAGCAAGAGCGCTTTTTGGCGTTCGGTGAGTTCAGTCATGGCATTTCATAACGTGGCACTCTCAATATGAGAGTGCCATCCACCCAATTTGAATAATATCATGCGGAGAACGGGAGCGTCAATAAGAGGAATGTAAGAAACGCCACGTGCTCGCCGTGCGAGCCGCGATGGATCTCATCTTCCTGTGAAGTCTGGCTAGAGTCCCTTGGAGAAGACTTTCCCCCGCCTTCCCGGCGAATTGCCCACTTCAAGGCGTTATTGCGGGCCGCCAAGCAGGGTCGAAGTCTATGCCTGGATCCGCGGTGACCCGCGTCCGCTGGTCCCCGGTGATCGTCGCGTAGAATATGTCGCGATTTTCCCCGGGGCTCTTGCTTTCAAATGCCACCCACAGTCCGTCCGGTGAGAAGCGAGCATCTTCAACGGGCAGCGGACCGAGTTTCAATCTGGAAGCGCTCGCCGTGTCGCGCTTTTCATAGGCGATGTTCATTTCCCAGGGAAGCACGGGTCCCGAGGCGTTGCGCTCAGTAAAGGAAATGGATTTGCCGTCCGGCGACCACGCGGGGGAGTAGTCCCAGAATAGCTGGCCGTTCCCGGCGATTTGTTGCTGACCCTGGCCATTATCGGTCATAGTCCAGATTTGGTAGGTATCGACGCGCTTCTTGCAGAACGCGATTTGATTCGAGAATGGCGACCATGCCGATTGACGAGCCGCGGCGTAATCAGGCGACGGATCCGTCAATCGCGTCACCGATTGATCTGCGAGGTTGAGCACAAAGATGAGGGCGGGCCCATCACGTATCGATGTGAAGGCGATGCGTGTCCCGTCCGGTGACCAGGCAGGCTCAGAATCTCCGCCGGGCACGGTCGGCAAAGCCACCAGGTCGGAGCCATCGGCATTCATGGTGTACAGTGCCGTGTTCTTCGAAGGAACCTCGGAGATATCTGGCGGCCGTCCCATTGGCGATACCCGGCACGGCGACACAAAAACCAAGCGCCGCCCGTCTGGCGACCACGAGGGCTGGCACGCGCCATTCGGCATGTTGGTGATGGGGAGAGCGGTGCCTCCATTCAGATCGACCAAGTAGATCTGGGGAATTCCTGACCGATCAGATGCAAACGCCATTTGGCCCGCACCACCTCCCGGTGCAGGCCGCAAAGGTCCTGCGGTCGCGGTAGGCGCGCTCAGGGCCCGCGTCGAGGCTGTCGCTGCGGAAGTGGGGGACGCTTTAGAAGTAGGTGTCGCCGCAAGAGTAGCAGTGCGAACCACGATGCCGGCCGGCGCCAGCGCAGTAACCGTAGGAAACTCGGAGGCAGTGGCGTGGACCGTGGCAGTCGGCGTCGACGCTGGAGCCGGGAATAGGAATGGCAACGATTCACGGACGTTAGATGGCACGTCCTCCGGAAACAACACGATCATGTCAGCCGAGGCAACTATCAAGATGAAGAGGAGCAGCAGCCATGCCGGACTGCGACTCCGGCGCCTGGCCGGCACGAAGGGCTTGCCGGTGTCGACGGCGAGCTCTGGCAGGTTGGCCATGGCAGCCTTGCGACTCGGGCCACCAGTCCCTGTAAGAAGTTGCTCGGGAGGATAGGGGACATCCGGCGGAGGAGTAACGGTGAACTCGCCGGGGGGGCGCTCCGTGCGGGAGATTGCGCTCAGGAGAGACGTCTTGAAGTCCTCGGCAGTCTGGAAGCGGTCTGCCGGGTCTACCGCCATTGCCTTTTCGATGGCCGCCGCCACACGACGCGCAACTTTCGGGTTGCGCCTGCGTAACGGGGTCAACCGCGTCGTATCCATGGCGCGAGCCAACCCGTCTT